>JACPFR010000040.1 GCA_016182905.1 Elusimicrobiota bacterium | reverse complement strand
GGGCTCTCGGCGCCCAGGCGATGAAGGAGGCCCGCGCCGGCTCGGGCAGCCGCTTCGATCCGAAGATCGTCGACGCTTTCGCCGCCGTGCTCGAGTCTCAGGGGGGAACGTGGTAATGGATAAGCCGCTGCGTGTCTTGATCGCAAAGCCCGGCCTCGACGGCCACGACCGCGGCGCCAAGGTCATCGTGCGCGCCCTGCGCGACGCCGGCTTCGAGGTCATCTACACCGGCATCCGCCAGACGCCGGAGATGATCGCGGCCGCCGCGATGCAGGAGGACGTGGACGCGGTCGGGCTGTCGCTGCTGTCCGGCGCGCACCTGACCTTGTTCCCGGCGATCTGCAAGGAGCTCAAGAAGAAGGGGCTCAAGGACGTGCTCGTGTTCGGCGGCGGCATCATCCCCGACGAGGACATCCCCGTGCTCAAGAAGGCGGGCGTCGACGGAGTCTTCGGACCCGGGACGCCCCTGCAGACCATCGTCGACTATCTTAAAGAGAAGCTGGCCGTTGTCAGGTAAAATCGCGCCGTTGGAGCTCGTCAAGCGCGTGCGTCGAGGCGACCACGCGGCGGCCTCCCGCGCCTTGACCGTCGTCGTCAACGACGACCCCGGCTCCGAGGCCCTGGCCAAGGAGTTCTTCAAGGCCTCCGGCTCCGCGCAGAAGGTCGGCGTATCGGGGCCTCCCGGCGCCGGCAAGTCCTCGTTGACCGGCCGCCTCATCGCCCACTACCGCGCCCAGAAGCTCAAGGTCGGCGTCCTCATGGTGGACCCGTCCTCCTCCATCTCCGGAGGGGCCTTTCTGGGGGACCGCCTGCGCGTCATGGAGCACGCGACCGACCCGGGCGTGTTCATCCGCTCGCTCGCCTCGCGCGGCATGATCGGCGGCCTGACCTACGCGATCTTCGGCGCGATCCACGTGCTCGAGACCCTCGGCTGCGACAAGATCCTCATCGAGACCGTCGGCACCGGCCAGGACGAGGTCGAGATCGCCTCCGTCGCCGACACCGTCCTCTACGTCACCACGCCGTCGATGGGCGACGAGATCCAGGCGATGAAAGCCGGCGCCATGGAGATCGGGGACATCTTCGTCGTCAACAAGGCCGACCTCGCCGGGAAGGATAAGGCCGTCGCCGACCTCAAGGCCGCGCTCGGGCTCGGCCATTCCGCCGGCCAGGCGATGAAGGCGTGGGAGCCGCCGGTCCTGGCCACCTCGGCCAAGACGGGGGAGGGCATTCCCGAGCTCGCCGCCGCGCTCGACGGCCACTGGACGCACCTGCGCGCGTCCGGCGAGGGGCGCGTCCGCCTGAAGAGCCAGCACGGCACCGAGCTCCAGTTCTGGATCCAGCGCCGCGTCATCAAGAGCGCGCTCGATCGCGTCACCGACAAGATCCTGGAGGACATGGTCAGCCGCAAGACCGATCCCGCCAGCGTCGGGCGCAGGCTGCTGGAGGCCTGATGAAGCTCCACCACATCGGCGTCGCCGTGAAGGACCTCGACGAGGCGATCGCGCGTCACGCGAAGATCGGCCTCAAGCTCATCCACCGCGAGAAGGTTCCGTCTCAGCAGGTCGAAGTCGCCTTTGTGGGCGAACGACCCTGGATCGAGCTCCTCGCAGGCACAGACGACGAATCGCCAGTGTCTAGATATATAGACAAACGCGGCCCGGGTCAACATCACCTCGCCTTCGCCGTTCCGAGCATCGCCGAAGAGTTGAAGAAGCAGGCCGCCGCCGGTGCGAGGCTCATCGACCAGGCCGCCCGCCCCGGGGCCTGGGGACATCAAGTCGCTTTTCTGCATCCGAAGGATCAGGGCGGAGTCCTTATCGAGTTAGTGGAGGAATCCCGATGAAAACTGTTGTCAACAACAGTTTTTTAGGGGGGACTTGTGAATACTGTGGATAACCCCAACAAAGACAAGAAGGAACGCCCTCTCGTTTCACCCAAGACCCAGGCGCTGTTCGACAAGAAGGCCAAGGTCGAGGCCGGCGGCGGCCCCGAGCGCCACGCGGCGCAGAAGGCCCAGGGCAAGCTCGGCGCGCGCGAGCGCATCGAGATGCTCGTCGACGACGACAGCTTCGAGGAGATTGACGCTTTGGTCGAGACCCGCGCGACCGACTTCGGCCTCGACAAGAAGTACATGGCCGCCGACGGCGTGATCACGGGCTTCGCCCGCATCAACGGCCGCCCGGTCTGCCTCTACGCCCAGGACTTCACCGTCGTCGGCGGCTCCCTGGGCCTCGCCCACGCGATGAAGATCTGCAAGGCGATGGACATGGCGATCACGGCCGGCGTGCCCGTCATCGGCCTGTGCGACAGCGGCGGCGCCCGCATCCAGGAGGGCGTCGAGAGCCTGGGCGGCTACGCGGAGATCTTCTACAGGAACGTGGACGCCTCCGGCTATGTTCCCCAGATATCGGCGATCCTCGGGCCCTGCGCCGGCGGCGCCGTGTACTCGCCCGCGCTGACCGACTTCATCTTCATGGTCGAGGGCACGAGCCACATGTTCATCACCGGCCCCGACGTGGTCAAGGCCGCCACCGGCGAGACCTGCGACTTCGAGACGCTCGGCGGCGCCGACACCCATTCGCGCCTGTCGGGCGTGTGCCACTTCACCGCGGGCTCCGAGCACGACTGCTTCCGCCAGATCCGCGAGCTGCTCGACTTCCTGCCGCAGAACTGCCGCGAGAAGCCGAAGGCCGTGATGCCCTCCGACGACCCCAAGCGCGAGAGCGACGTGCTCGAGCGCGTCGGCGAGCTCGAGCCGAAGAAGGCCTACAAGATCCACGACGTCATCTGGGAGATCGCCGACGGGCACCAGTTCTTCGAGGTGCAGCGCGGCTTCGCGCGCAACCTCGTCGTCGGCTTCATCCGCCTCGACGGCGAGTCGGTGGGCGTGATCGCCAACAACCCGCAGGTGCTGTCGGGCGCCCTCGACATCGACGCCTCCGAGAAAGGCGCCCGCTTCATCAACTTCTGCGACTCCTTCAACATCCCGCTCCTGACCTTGGTCGACGTCCCCGGCTACTGGCCGGGTCTCGAGCAGGAGCACGGCGGCATCATCCGCCGCGGCGCCAAGCTCCTCTACGCCTACTGCCGGACGACCGTGCCGAAGGTGACCGTCGTCCTGCGCAAAGCCTACGGCGGGGCCTACGACGTGATGAGCTCCAAGCACATCCGCGGCGACGTGAACTACGCCTGGCCCTGCGCCGAGATCGCCGTCATGGGCCCCCAGGGGGCCGTCAGCATCCTCTATAAGGCGGAGCTCAAGGCCGCCAAGGACCCCGAGAAGCGAAGGGCCGAATTGGTGCAGGAGTACGTCGAGAAGTTCGCCTCGCCGTTCCAGGCCGCCAAGCGCGGCTACGTCGACGAGGTCATCGAGGCCCGCAAGACCCGCCCCAAGGTCATCCGGGCGTTCAAGTTCTTGAAAGGGAAGAAGGTCGCCAGCGTTCCCAAGAAGCACGGCAACATCCCTTTGTAGAGGGTGCCAGGCCTCCCATTATCCCATTACTCGAGTAATGGGATAATGGGAGGCCTGGCACCAAGATATAGGAGGACTCATATGGCTCGAACGAAAGTGACGGTGATCGGGGCTGGAAACGTCGGAGCGACGCTCGTGCAGCGCCTCGCCGAGATGGAAGTATGTAACGAGGTCGTCGTAGTTGATATCCCCGCGACCGAGGGGATGCCCGCCGGCAAGGCGCTCGACCTGCTGGAGTCGGGACCCGTCGTCGGCTACGACACCAAGATCACCGGGACGACCTCCTACGAGCCCACCGCCGGCTCCGACATCGTGGTCATCACCGCCGGCATCCCGCGCAAGCCGGGCATGAGCCGCGACGACCTTCTCAACACCAACGCCAAGATCGTGGCGTCGGTGACCGAGAACGTGGTCAAGTTCTCCCCGAACTGCATCCTGATCATCGTCTCGAACCCGCTCGACGCGATGTGCCAGGTCGCGCTGAAGACCTCGAAGTTCCCGAAGCACCGCGTCATCGGCATGGCCGGCGTCCTCGACAGCGCGCGCATGCGCTGGTTCATCGCCGAGGCGCTCGACGTCTCGATGGAGAGCGTGCACGCGATGGTGCTCGGCGGCCACGGCGACACGATGGTGCCGATGCCGAGGTTCTCGACGGTCAGCGGCATCTCCATCACGGAGCTGCTTCCTAAAGAGAAGATCGAGGCGATCAACCAGCGCACCCGCGACGGCGGCGCCGAGATCGTCAAGCTGCTCAAGACCGGCTCGGCGTATTACGCGCCGTCCGCGTCGGCCGCCGAGATGGTCGAGTCGATCCTCAAGGACAAGCGAAAGGTCCTTCCGTGCGCCGCGCTCCTCGAGGGCGAGTACGGCGTGGACGGCGTGTTCGTGGGAGTGCCCTGCAAGCTCGGCGCCCGCGGCATCGAGTCCATCATCCAGCTGAACCTGACCGTCGAGGAGCGCACGGCGCTGCTCAAGTCGGCCGGCGCGGTGAAGGAGCTCGTCGGGGCGCTCAAGTAAATTGCTGCTAGCGGTCGACGTCGGGAACACCAACCTGACCGTCGGCGTCTTCGCCGGGGATCGGCTCGTCCGCCAATGGCGCCTCGAGACCGATCCCCGGCGATCCGTTTCCTGGTACGCGCGGGCGTTGAAGTGCCCGTTCCGCAAGGTCGACGGCCTGCCCGCGATGGCCGCCGTCGCCTCCGTCGTCCCTCAGCTGGACGACGTGCTGTCCGAGGCGATCCGAGAATCGTTCGGTTTCCGTCCGTCGTTCATCACGCCGTCCTCGCCCCTCGGCCTCAAGCTCAAGGTGAAGGTCCCGTCCCAGGTCGGCGCCGACCGGATCCTGAACGCCCTCGCTTTGCGGGAGCTCTTCAAAGGACCGTCGATCGCCATCGACTTCGGCACCGCCACCACCTTCGACTGCGTGGACGGCAGGGGAGCCTACATCGGGGGCGCCATCCTGCTCGGCCCGAACTCGGCGGCCCGCGCCCTGCACGAGTTCACGGCAAAATTACCCCTGATCAAGGTCCGCAAGCCCGCGACCGTCATCGGCAAGGACACGGAGCATTGCCTCGAGGCGGGCCTCTACTTCGGCTACCTCGGCATGATCCGCGAGGTCCTCGCGCGCACGAAGGCGGAGATGGGGGGGAGGGCGAAGGTCGCCGCCACGGGGGGCCTGGCGCCGCTGTTCCTCAAGGACCTTCCCGGCGTCCGGCACGCGCCCGACCTGACCCTGAATGGCCTGCGCATCGCGCACTCGGCGCTGAAGCCCTAGATCGGATCGCGGAAGTCCGCGCGCAGGAGAGCCTCGAGCGACTCCTTGAGGACGGAGAGGCAGGCCGCGAACGCCGCGTCCGGCCGCCCCATCGGGTCCTCGACGTCCTGCTCGCCGAAGCCCGCCTGCTCGCGGAAGAGGCGCGTCCGGCTCGAGAATTCCGGGAATCGATCCACGATGTGATCGAGGTGCGCCTGCGTCATCGCGAGAATGAGATCGGCGTCGCGCAGGGTCTCGCGCGCGGCCAGGCGCGGCCTATGCTCGAAGGGGGGGACGCCCTCGGCGGCGAGCAATCGCCGCGCCGCCCCCGGGACCTCGTACCAGGACTCGGCCGCGATCCCGCAGGAGGATGTCTCGAGCGTGAGGCCCCGGGTCCGCGCCCAGTGACGCAGCAGGTGCTCGGCCATGGCGCTGCGGCAGATGTTGCCGGTGCAGACGAAGACGATCCGCCGGGGCCGCGCGTTCATGCGCTCTCATTATAGCGTACACCGATCCGTTATGAATTCTTTACCGCTCGTCCATGGCCGCGCGCGGGCGCCTTGGCGTATCATGCCGGCGTATGGCCGTACTCGAAGCCGCGAGCCGTTCCGTCGAAACCGGATCCCCCCTCCGCGAGCGGCGCCGCTACGAGCGGCGCCCCCGCTTCGAAGACGCGGCTCTCATCGTGCGGCGCCGGGGCGCCCTCGCGATCGCGGGACTCCTCGCGCTGCTCATGTGCGTGCTCCGGGCCGGCCAGCTGGAGCAGTTCTGGTACGCGCCCTGGCTGCGCTTCTACAGCCTGCTGACCTGCTCCTACATCGTCAGCCGGATCGTCATCTCGTCCTTCTATCGCGAGCCGGAGGACCGCGGCCACCGCCCTTCGGTCTCCATCATCATCCCCGTCATGAACGAGGCGGACGCGATCGCGTCCACCGTCTCCGCCTGCCTGACCTCCCGCTATCCCGCGGACCGGCTCGAGGTCATCGTGGTCGACGACGCGTCGACCGACGCCACCTGGGAGACCTTGCGGCGCCTGCGCGAGGCTCACCCGCGCCTGAAGCTGATCCGCTTTCCCGAGAACCGCGGCAAGCGCCAGGCCTTGGGCGCCGGAATCGCCGCCGCCGACGGGGACGTCTTCGTGTTCGTGGACTCCGACAGCATCCCCGACCCCGAGGGCGTCTACCGGCTCGTCCAGCCCCTGAAGGATCCCTCGGTGGGCGCGGTCTCGGGGCACGTCGAGGTCGACGTGGACCCGGGGAGCGTGATCTCGATGATGGAATCGGTCCGCTACCACCTCGGGCATTGCTACATCAAGGGCGCCGAGAGCGTCTTCGGCGCCGTAACGTGCTGCCCGGGGCCCTTCTCCGCCTACCGGCGCGAGGCGCTCCTGGACGTCCTCGACGGCTGGCTCAAGCAGACCTTCCTGGGCGTTCCGGCGACCTTCGGCGACGACCGCAGCCTCACGCTCCGCGTATTGAGGGACTATCGCGTGGTGTTCCACGCCGGCGCCCGCTGCCGGACGAAGGTGCCGGACCGGTGGATGCAGTTCTTCCGCCAGCAGCTGCGCTGGAAGAAGTCCTGGATGCGGGAGTTCCCGGCGGGCTTCCGGCTCATGTGGCGGGAGCATCCCGCCGCCGCGGCCGGCTTCTTCGCGGGCGCGGTCATCACCTTCTTCTCGCCGCTCGTCCTGGCCTACGCCCTGTTCTATCTGCCGCTGTTCGCCGGCGTCCTGCCGGGGGCCTACCTCCTCGCCTTCCTCATGACCTACGTGTGCCTGAGCCTGGTGTGCTTCCATCAGACCGGGGCGCCCTACTGGTATTACGGCCCGGTCTCCGGCGCGGTCTACCTGTGCGTCCTCGTCTGGCAGAATTACTACGCGCTGCTGACCATCAACAAGACGGCGTGGGGGACGCGATGAGCGGGGTCAAGCCGTCCTACAGGGCCCACTGGGCGCTCGTGGCCGCGGCGGCGGCGGCCTTCGCGCTGCGCCTCTCGCTCCCGCGGCGCGCCGCGGCGCCGGGGGCTGCCGCGGACGCGTCGGGAGCGGATTGGTATCTCGTGCTTCGTCTTCCCCTGGCCGGGGAGAACGAGGAGCGCGCGCGGCTGGAGCTCGAGAGGCTGGGCGGCTGGGTCGAGGAGCTGAGGCGCGAGGGCTTCACGCCCGTCCTCCTGTCCGAGGCGCGCGCGCGGCTCGCCCGCGGCGAGCGCCTGCCCGGCAAGCCCGTCGTCCTGCTCCTCGAGCCGGGCTATCGCCGCGCCGCCGAGTCCGCGCATCCTTTTCTCGCCGGGCTGGGCGCGCCGTCCGTCTGGCTCGTGGACGGCGAGGCCGTCGAAAGGCGCGACGAGCGCTTCGTCAGCCCCCACGCGCTGTCGCGCCTGCGCCGCGCCGGCCTGACCGACGTCGGCCTCCTCCAGAGTTCGACCTGGACCTTCACCCTCGCGGGCGAGACGCTGTCCTGGGACGCCGACGCGGGACGGCGGGCGTTCAACCGCGGCGGCCGCTCGGCGACGGTCCGCCGCCTTCACGTCCCGCTCGCCTGGACGGGCCGCCAGCTCGCCGCGAGGCTCCAGGCGGAAGTGCCCGTCGGCGCCCCCGGCAGGCTGGGCCTCGTCCGCCTCTACGGCCGGCCCTGGGGGATCGCGGCGCGGTCCGGGGGCCCCGCCTCCTTCGACCTCCACGCGCCCTTGAACGCGCGCTCCGCGTCGGTCTCGTGGCTGGGCAGCGAGGGGAGGGGCGACGTGGAGCTGGAGTTGACGGCCGCGTCGGTAACGGGAGACCTCTGGCTCTATCCCCGCTGGCGGCCCGGCGCGCGGGAGTCGCTGCGGGTGGGCTATACCGCGGAAGGCGTCGTCGCGGAGGAAGGACGGGCCGGGCGGTGGAGGCGGGTCGGCGCCGTGCCCTGGGCGCGGGGCCAGGCGGCGCCGCTGAGCGCGAGGCTGCGCCTGAGGGGCTCGCGCCTGAGCGTGACGGTCGGCTCCGCGCCGGCGCGGGATTTCGAGCTCGGCGCGAGGCCGGGCCCGGGCCGCCTGCTGCTGGAGCTCCACGACAAGATCCGGGGGGGCGCGGGCGCGCGCGCGCTGGAACTGACCTGGAAGCCGTCATGAGCGCCTTCATCGCGTCGATGCTGCTCCTGCTCGCGGCGTCTCCCTGCGCGGGGAGCGGCGGGCCGCCGTCGGCCTCCGCGCTCAGGCGCGAGGGCGCGAGCCTGAGCCGCCAAGCCCGGTATGAGCGGGCGGCGGAGCCTTTGACCCGCGCCGCCGAGCTGCTCGGGAGCGACCCGCTCATGGAGAAGGACGCGATGTGGGCGCTCTGGCGGGCGGGCGACCGGGAGGGCGCGCTGCGCGCGGCGGCCCGCGCGCGGGCGCGCGACCCGAAGGACATGGAAGCCGCGGACATGCTGGCGCTGCTGCAGCACTCGACGGGGCGCGCGCGCGAGGCCCTCGAGTCGTACCTCGCGGCGGACGCGCTCGCGCCCGGCCGGCTCAGCGTTCAGGGGGCCTTGGCCTCCCTCTACGAGAGGAACCGGGACTACGAGCGCGCCCTCGAGCGCAACGGCCGGGCGCTCGCGCTGGCTCCCCGCGACGCGCCCCGCCACGCGCAGCGCGGGCGGCTCCTGGCTTTGCTCGACCGCCGTCCGGAGGCCGAGGCCTCCTGGAGCCGGGCGGCGGAACTCGCTCCCGGCGACGACTCCTATCGGTTCGAGCTGGCTCGGGCCCGGTATTTCGCCGGCCGCCGGGAGGAGGCGGCCCGCGACCTGCGGGACCTGCTGGCGCGCCGGCCGCGGGACGGCCGCGCTCTCGACCTCCTGATCCAGATCGCGGTCGTCAACCGCAGGCTCGACTGGGCGCTGCCGAGCCTGGAGCGGCGCATTTCGGACGAACAGCCCCAGGATGAGCCGCGCCGGCTCGAGCTCGCCGGCCTTTACGGCGCGGCGGGCCGGCCCGATGAGATGATCCGTGTCTTGGACCGCTCCTTGACGCTCGACCCGGACGACGGCGACGCCCTGCGGGCGAAAGCCGAGGCGCTCGTGGCCGCCGGCCGGGCGGAGGAGGCCGCGCCCCTCTTCGCGCGCCTCGTCGAGCGGAACCCGGCCTCCGCTCCCGCGCGGCGGAGCCTCGCGCAAGCCCTGCACGCCGCCGGCCGGAGCGGGAGCGCGCTCGCGGCGTCGCGCGAGGCGCGGGCCCTGGACCCGCGCGACCCCTACCTCCTCATCGAGCACTCGCGCCTGCTCCACGAGAACGGCGAGAGAAAGGCCGCCCGGGCGCTGCTCGAGGGCTGGCTCGCGTCGAACCGCGAGGAGGTCCTGCCTGTCCTCCTCTATCACGGCCTCGCGACGCGCGCCTCCGATCCCATGCTGGCCTCGCCGGTGCACATCGGCGAGGCGGCCTTCCGCGCGCAGATGAAGGCGCTGCGCGGCGCCGGCTTCACGGCCGTGACGAGCGCCGAGGCCGCGGCGTGGTTCCAGCGGCGCGCGGGGCTTCCGCCGCGTCCCGTCCTGATCACGTTCGACGACGCGCGGCTCGACTCGCTGCGCGTCGCCGACCCGGTGCTCCGGGAGCTCGGCCTGAAGGCGACGATGTTCGCGCCCTTGATCAACGTGGAGGCGAACCTGCCCGGCTACGCCGCCTGGGACGACCTCGCGGCCTACGGCGGCAGCGGCCGCTGGGAGCTCGCGGCGCACGGGGACCGGGCGCACGGGACCGTCGAGAAGGACGCGCGGGGGCGCCGGGGCCTCTTCCTCACGAACCGGCGCTGGCTGGCCTCCGAGCGGCGGCTCGAGACGGAGGAGGAATGGGCCCGGCGCGCGCGCGCCGATCACGCGAGCTCGAAGCGCAAGCTGCTCGAGCGCCTCGGCTCCGAGCCCCGGGCTTTCGCCTACCCCGAGGGCGACTACGGCCAGCACGCGCCGAACCTCGCGGACGCGGCGCCCCTGACCCTGAAGCTGTGCCGGGACTCCTACGAGGTCTGCTTCACGCAGGACTCCCGCGGGATCAACGCGCGCTCGGTGGACCCCGCCCGGGCGACTCGGCTCGAGCCGCGGGGGGATTGGACGGGCGAGCGCCTCGTGCGTCATCTGCGCGACCAAAGCCCCGTCGTCCAGGCCCGCCGCGTCCTTCTGCGCCAGCTGTCCTGGGACGGGCAGGAAAGCGCGGCGCGCCGCCTGCTCGAGGAGAATCGCCGCGCCGGCGCCTCCGAGCCGGTCCTCCTGCACGACGAGGCCCGGGTCCTCCTCGCGGTCGGGGACCGCGACGGCGCGCTGCGTCTGGCCCAGCGCGCGCTCGCCCTCGAGGCGAGCGGCGAGAACGAGCGCCTCGTCGCCGAGCTCGAGCGCGCCTCCGCCGTGCGCTGGACCGGGGAGTTCGCCTGGTTCGACGACGACCAGGGCCGCGAAAACCTGGAGGCGAGGCAGAGCCTGGGACCCTGGCCGCGCTTCGGCGTCGAGAACGTCACCCATTTCCATTCCACCCATCGCGAGCCCGGCGTCTCCAGGGTCACGGGCAACGGCGCGGGCGTCGCGCTCGCGCGCGCGTTCGGCGCGCACCGGGCCGGCCTGCGCCTCGAGGGCCGCGCGCTCAACGCCGGCGCCCCGGACGCGCTCACGGCGATCGCGAGCCTGCGCTCGCGCTGGAGCGACTCCCTCGCCACGGCGCTCGAGGGCGGCCGGCAGCCGTACCAAAACGCGCGCTCGCTTCTGGCCGGGGTTCGCGAGAACCTCGTGTCGCTCGCGGTCTCTTGGGAGCGGGAGGACGCTCTCTCCCTCGGCGCGCGCCTGCGGCTGGCCGACCTCACCGACGGCAACCGGCGCGCCACGGGCTCGGCCTCGGCCTCGCATCCGGCGCCCCTCGTCCCCGGCCTGCGCGCGGTCGCTCGGGTCTCGACGGACGCGGTCGAGCGCCTGAGCCCGGACTACTACAGCCCGATGGGCCTGCGCACGATCTCGGCCGGCCTGAGCTGGTCCGGCCGGGCGCTTCCCTGGCTCACGGCGCGGGCGAGCTGCCTTCCGGGCTACGCGCGCGAGGCCGGCGCCGCCGGGAGCTTCGTCCACGAGCTCGACGCGTCCCTGGACGCCCGCTGGGGGCGGTGGGGGCTGCTGCCCTGGGTGTCCCATGCCCGGACCCCGACCTACCGCTCGACGACCTTCGGCGCGGCGCTCGAGCATCGCTTCTAGGTCCGGATGACCTGTTGAGGAGCGCCCATCCGATATCGCATAATGAGCGCATGAAGCGCCTCATTCTCGCCGCCGCCGCCCTGCTCTCGCTCGCCCCGTCCGCTTTCGCGGGCGCGGACCAATACGGCGGGTTCGCGCGCTACGCCGACGAGGGCTCTTTGAAGCCCTTCGCCCGCGACCTCGGCGGCGTGCTCGGCGCGGCGACCTTCCAGAGCGGCCGCTCGCTCGGCCTCACCGGCTTCGACGTCGGCGTGCGCTTCGGCGGCCAGGCCTATCCGTCCAAGGGCAACGCCATCCTGCGCAACAACGGCGTGCGCGTGTTCGGCCTGCCCTGGGTGCAGGCCGAGGTCGGCATGCCCTTCAAGATCTCCGGCTTCATCCGCGGCGTCTCCTACCAGGGCCTGACCATCGCGGGGGGAGGCTTGCGCTACGGGATCTACGCGGAATCCGACAAGCCCTGGGCCCCGCAGGTGCTCGTCTCCGGCGTCGCGCACTCCGTCGTGCACGCGGACTTCTCCGCCTCTCACGCCGGCGCCAACCTCGTCTGCTCCGCGGGCACGCCGAAGTGGGCCCCGTACGCGGGCGTCGGCTTCGACCGCACGCGCCTCGTCGTGCGCCAGTCCACGCTCGACCCCCTGCTCAACGGGCGCGTCGTCAACACCTTCGAGAGCCGCTTCACCCTCGGCGTGCGCCTGACGCCGTACCAGTTCACCTACCTGAGCCTCGCCGGAACGATGGCCCACGGCCAGGCCGGCGCCGAGGCCGGCCTCGGTGTCCGTTTCTAAGAAAGGCGCCTTCCTCGCCGCCGCCGCGGCCTTCCTCGCTTTCCTCCCGAGCCTCGGGCACGGCTGGACCAACCTCGACGACCCGATGTTCCTGCTCGGCGAGACCGGCTGGCGCGGCCTCGGCCCCGACGCGGTGGCTTGGGCCTTCACCTCGAAGGTCGGCAGCGTGTACCAGCCGCTCGCCTGGCTGACCTACGGCCTCGATCACGCCCTGTGGGGCATGGACCCTTTCGGCTTCCATCTGCAAAGCGTCCTGTGGCACGCGATCTCCGCCGGTCTCATGTTCCTGATCGCGCGCCGTCTGCTCGAGCTCGCGCGCCCGGTCCGTTCCTCCGACCCGGACTGGGGCCTGAACGCCGCGGCATTCCTCTCGGCCATGGTCTTTTCCGTCCATCCCCTCAGGGCGGAATCCGTCAGCTGGGCTTCCGAACGCCGCGACGTCGTCTGCTGCGCCTTCGTCCTCGCGGCCGTCTGGGCTTATCTGCGCCCTCGCAATCGCAAGCTCGTCTTCGCGCTCTTCCTCCTTTCGTTGTTGTCCAAGGGCATGGCCTTGCTCCTGCCCGTCGCGCTCCTCGCCCTCGACGTCTATCCCCTGCGCCGCGTCGGCCCGCGCGGAGAGGGACTGCGAACGGCCCTCAAAGAAAAGCTGCCCCTCTTCGCCCTCGCCTTCGTCTTCGGCCTCGTCGGCCTCGCCGCGCAGGAGCGCATCCGCTGGACCTGGGAGCAGCACGCCCTCCCCGCCCGCCTCGCCCAGGCCTGCTTCGCCTTGCTCTTCTACGTCCGGAAGACGCTCTGGCCCTCCGGCCTCATGCCCTTGTACGAGCTGCGCCCGCCGCTGGACCCCGCCGAGCCGCGCTTCGTCGCCGCCGCCGCGGCCGTCGCGGCCGCCGCCCTGGTCTGCTGGCGCCGGCGCCTCTCCCGCCCGTGGCTGGCGGCGTCGGCCTTCTGGTACGCGGTCCTCCTCTTCCCGGTGAGCGGCCTTTTCCAGTTCGGCCCCCAGCTCGTCGCCGACCGGTATTCGTACATCACGACTTTGCCGTTGGCCGTCCTCGCCGGCGCGGCGCTCCGCGAAGGCC
>JACPFR010000039.1 GCA_016182905.1 Elusimicrobiota bacterium | reverse complement strand
GCGTCAGACCGCTCTGGACGTCCTCCTTTATGACGCGGCGCCCCCGATGGCGTCTCTCTCCATCGTCGACCGGAGCACGATCACGACGGCCGCGCCGGTCGTCGTCGCGACCTACGTCGACTCGGGCCGCGGCGTCGACGTCTCCTCGGTGCGCCTGACCCTCGACGGCGTCGACGTGACCACTCAGGCCGTCGTCTCCGCGTCCTCGGCGACCTTCGCGCCGGCGCTGGCGCAGGGCGCTCATGTCGTCGCGATCTCGCTCGTCGACCTGGCCGGAAACGAGGCATCCGCCTCGGCGCGCTTCTTCGTGGACTCCCTGCCGCCGGTGACGACCCTCCAGGTGGACGGCCTCGCGGCGTCGACGACGGCCTTGGTGATCGTCTCGACCAACTCGCTCGGCTTCGCGTCGGCCGACGCGGGCACCGGCGTCGCTCAGACGGCGTATTCGCTCGACGGGGGAGCTTCGACCGTCTACGGCTCGCCGTTCAGCCTGGCGGCTGGGGCGCACTCTCTTACGTATTACAGCATCGACGCGGCGGGCAACGCCGAGTCGCCTCGCAATGCCGCAATCAACGTCCTGCTCTATGACGCGACTCCGCCGTCCGTGGCGGTGACCCCGGCGGCCGGAAGCACGGTCACGACGGCGACGCCGCGGATCGAGGCCGCCTATTCCGACGTCGGTCGCGGCGTGGACTTCTCGTCCGTTCGCCTCAGCCTCGACGGCCTGGATGTGACGCCCTTGGCGGCGATAAACGCCTCCTCGGCCGTATTCGTTCCGTCTTCCGCGCTCTCGCAGGCGACGCACACCATAGTCGTCCAGGTGAGCGACCTGGCGGGTAATCAGAGCGCTTCCGCTTCCACCTTCCTGGTCGATTCTCTTGCGCCCGTGACGACGCTCCTGGTGGACGGCCTCTCGACGAGCGCGAGCACCTTGGTCCTCATCTCGACGAACTCCTTGGGCTTCATCGCGGCGGACTCCGGGACCGGCGTCCTCGAGACGCGCTATGCGCTCGACGGCTTGGCCGAGGGCGTCTATGTCTCGACGTTCACCTTGTCGGCGGGCGCGCATACGCTGACTTACCGCAGCGTCGATCTCGCCGGCAACGCCGAGACGGCTAAGGTCGTCTCGCTGACGGTCTTCGGTCCGGACGTAAATCCGCCCGCCCTCGCGTTGACTCCGGCGAATGGGAGCACCGTGACCGTCGCGACCCCTGTGATCGGCGCCGTCTACGCGGACCTCGGCCGCGGCGTCGATCCGACCACCGTCCGCCTCGTGCTGGACGGTGTGGATGTGACGAGCCTGTCCGCCGTCACGGCCTCATCGGCGACCTTCGTTCCCGCCGCGGCCTTGGCCCAGGCCGTCCACGTCGTCTCGGCTCGTGTCGCGGACTTCGCTGGCAACTGGTCGAGCGCCGACGCGGCGTTCCTGGTGGATTCGATCCCTCCGTCGACGATGCTGCTGGTGGACGGTTTGCCGGCGGCTTCGACGAGCCTGGTCCTCGTCTCGACGAACGCGTTGTCCTTCGCGGCCTCCGACGCGGGCTCCGGCGTGCTTCAGACGCGGTACGCTCTCGACGGCTCCGCGGTCGAGACCGTCTTCACCTCGACCTTCGGCCTGACGCCCGGCTTGCATACGCTTGCCTTCCACAGCGTCGATCTCGCGGGTAACGTCGAATCCCTGAGACACGTCGCGCTGACGGTGCAGGCCTACGACGTCACCCCGCCGTCGGTCTCGTTGACGCCCGTCAACTCGAGTACCGTCACCGCCGTTTCTGCGATCGTCGCCGTCTACTCGGACGCCGGCCGCGGCATCGACGCCTCGTCGGTCAGGATGTCGTTCGACGGCGTCGATGTGACCGCGCAGGCCGTCGTGACCGCCTCCTCGGCCAGCTACACTCCGAGCGCGCCCCTCGCCCAGGGCGCTCATGCCGTGACGCTCCAGATCGCCGATCTGGCGGGGAACCGTGCCTCGGCGGTCTCGACCTTTGTGCTGGATTCAGTCGCTCCGGTCACTGCGCTTCTGATCAACGGCCATGTCGCCGTGAGTGGCAGCTTGGTCCTGACCTCGACGGACACGGTGGGCTTCGCGGCGGCGGACGCGGGCACGGGCATTCTCGAAACGCTCTACTCGTTGGACGGCGCCGTCGAGAGCGTGTTCACCTCGACCTTCACGCTTTCGCCTGGGGGCCATTCTCTCGCCTTCCGCAGCCGCGACCGCGCGGGTAACCTGGAGGTGACGCGGATCGTCTCGGTCTCCGTCACGAGCCCGTTCTCCGACACGACGCCGCCGCTCGTGCGCCTGGATTACCCCGGAACCTTGACTCTCGGGGTCGAGCAGGCGGTCGGCGGCGTGATCGACGTGCGAGGCGCGGTCTCGGATGCGAGCGCGCTGACGTGGACCTTGGAGACGGCTCCGGGCGCCGAGGCGACCGGCGGCTTCGCCACTCTCGCCTCCGGCGCGGGCAACCTCTCGGGCCTGATCGCGACTTGGAACACGGCCGCGCTCTCCGGTTATCAAACGCTGCGCCTGCGCGCGACCGACGCCTTCGGGAACTCGGCCTCGGCGACGGGAACCGTTTTCGTGGGCAACCCGGTGTTCAACTTCGCCATCGGCCGCAAGGATTCGAACGCGATCGTCTCGACGCTCAAAGGGCCGACCGGCATCGCGGTGCGCTCGGACGGGGCGGTGTGGGTGGCGAGCACGGAGAACGACAAGATCCTTCTGATCAGCCCCGCGGGCGTCCTGCTCGGGACGGTGGGCCAGGCCCCGGGACACAGCGGGCGGGCCAAGGAGCATGGGAAGAAGGACAAGGACCACGACGACGAGGATGAGGACGCGGGCGGCCTGAGCTTCAAGACTCCTCAAGGCATGGCTTTGGACGTCGCCGACAACCTGTACGTGGCCGACCGGGACCTCAACCGCGTGGTCAAGCTCTCGCCGGACGGACAGACCCTTCTTCTGCAGCTCGGCAAGAGGGACGGCCAGGGCCGCCCGAAGTCCGGCTCGGGCCTCGGGGAGCTCCGCCATCCCTTTGATGTCGCGGTGGACGGCAACGGTGACATCTACGTGGCCGACTCGGGCAACCGCCGCGTCCAGGTATTCGGAGCCTCCGGCGCGTTCCTGCGCCAGTTCGGCCAGGACGTGCTGCTCTCGACGTCCGAGATCCGCGGCATCGCGTTGACCGCCGAGGGCCTGTGGGTCTCGGATAAGGAACTCCAGATCATCCACCTCTTCAGCCGGTCGGGCGGCCTGATCAAGACCATCGGGGACGCCGACTCGGCGGTGGGCGAGATCTCGCGCACCCGCGGCTTGGTCTCGGACCGCTTCGGGGCGCTCTACGTCGTCGAGCCCAACCGCGACCGGGTCCAGAAGTTCGACCCGCGGGGCAATGGTCTGCTCGCCTTCGGCTCGAAGGCCGGCTTGAGCCAGGCCGACAAGAAGGCGAAGCGCTACCTCACCCAGCCCATCGACGCGGCCGTGGCCCCCGACGGCTCGATCTGGGTCGCCGACACCGGTCGTGACCGCATCGTGCGCTACGCGCTGCCGGCCTCGGGCGGCTACGGCGTGGCCGCCTACTCGGCCGGCGGCGGCGAGTTCTCGTCCTCGTCGGTGGAGCCCGCGCGCCGCGTCGTGGACCACAAGGACGGCGCCACGGTCTCGCGCGACGACGGGGCGGGAGTCCGCGTGCCCAAGGGCGCCTTGGCCGCCGACCTCGAGATCACGGTCGACAAGGGCGATGAGAACGAGGACAAGGCGCAGAAGGAGGCCAAGCGCCGGGAGATGAAGATCAAGGCCGTCTCCGAGGAAGTTCAATACGGCCCCGAGGGGACGACGTTCAACACGCCCGTCACGCTCACCGTACCCTACGACGCCAGCCTCATCGCCTCTTTGGGCATCAATGAGGACGACCTCAAGGTCTACTACTGGAACCCGGGCCTCAAGGACTGGCAGGTCATGCCCTCGACGGTGGACAAACAAAACAAGACCGTCAGCGCCCAGACGAACCATTTCTCGGCTTACCAAGTGGGCGGCTTGGGCGGCATCGGCGTGGCCGCCGTCGACGACTTCGGCCTGCGCGACGGCTACGCCTTCCCGAATCCGTCCCGGAACGGCTCGCCGGTGACCTTCCGGATGCAGCCCGGCTCGGCCGACTCGATCGAGGTGCGCGTTTACGACGTGTCGGGTCGCAAGGTGCACTCGTCTTCGGACTTCAGGTTCCGCGGCGCGATCGACGACGGAAACGGCAAGGGCGCGCAGAACACCTACGATCACGTCTGGGACGTCTCCGGGGTCGGCTCGGGAGTCTATACGTTCGTGATCACGGCCAAGAAGGCCGGAGAAGCGGACGTGCGCAAGACCGGGAAGGTCGGAGTGATACGATGAAGATCACTCTTCTCGCCGCTTTTTTGTTCGTTCTCGCTTCTCAGACCTCCCGGGCGGCCGAGACGGCGTCTTTCCTCGACATCGGCGTGGGCGCGCGCGGACTGGGCATGGGCGGGGCCTACACGGCGCTGGTCGACGACGCCGGCGCGCTGTACTGGAACCCTTCGGGGCTCGCCAAGCTCGAAAAGCGGGAGTTCACGGCGAGCCATGCCGAGATGTTCGAAAGCACGCGCCTCGACTTCCTGGCCTACGCGCATCCGACCAGCCAGGGGATCTTCGCGGCGGGTCTGACCTACTTGAGTCAGGGCAAGATCGACGGCCGCGACAGTTCAGGGCGGCAAACGGCGGGCTACGACGCCTCGGACGCGGCGCTGAGCCTGGGCTATGCCCGCAAGACGGAGATCGCCGATTTGGGCGCCGCCATCAAGTACCTGCGCAGCCATATCGGCGGAACGGAGGCGCAGGGAGCGGCCGTGGACATCGGCGCCAAGCGCGCGTTCGACAGGGTGAGCTTCGGCGCGGCGCTGCGCAACCTCGGCCCCGGCCTCAAGTTCCAGGACCAGCGCAACGACTTGCCGTTGAGACTCGCCCTCGGCGCGGCCTACAGGTTCGCCGGGGGCCACGCGGCGGCGGCCGAGGTGGTCAACGGCCCGCGCGGCGCGGGGACGGACGCCTCCTTCGGCGGCGAGTACCAGACGATCAAGAACGTGTACCTGCGTGGAGGCTACACGACGCAGACGGCAGTCACCGGCGGCTCGGGCTTCGACGTAGCGCGCGGCCTGACGTTGGGCCTGGGCCTGCGCAACGAGAAGTGGAGCCTCGACTACGCGATCCTACCCTCGGGCGAGCTCGGGCGCTCACACAGGTTCAGCCTCGGCGCCCGCTGGTGAATGTCATGAAGAAAACCTACGACGATCTCGTGATCATCGCCCATCTGGAGTATCTTCGGCCGGTGCCGCGTTACCTGGAGGTCGACTGCGCGTTGACGGTGCGGGCCTTCGTGGACGGCGCATACCCCGTCGAGCAGGAATTGCGCGCCCTCGAGGCCTTCCGCAAAGCCGTGGTCAGACTGACGGAGGAAGGGCTTTCCCGTTCTCCGGATTGCGGGCCGTGCATGGCGCCGTCCGTAAAACTGAAGCTGACGGGAGGCGAGGACAACCAGGACCCGGACCTGGAGTTCCACGCGGACCTTGGACTGGAACACTGGGGCGACCTGGATTTTTGGGTGCTTCATTGGAGGAACGAAGCGGGCGACTACATAAGCCCTATGTTCCTTGATGCCGGACGGGCTCTGAGTTTTTTAAAGTGCCTCCTGGACAAAAAGACCGGAGAGTGGGCCTCCCGTGTGTCTTTCGAAGCCGATCGCGTCGACTCTTAGCGCGGCTCGCAGCGCGCTTCTTTCTGAACGAGGACCGGAAAGCGGTATGATTGCGTATCGCCAACCCGGAAGAACGCCGCAAACAGGATCGAGCTCAGGTCAAGCCGCCGCGGTCGGGGTCGGCGGCGCTCATCGTCGCCGCGACCGCGGTCTGGACGATCGTAGTCGTCCATCAGATCGTCAGCGGCCAGGACTTCGGCCGGTATTTCGGCCGCTGGCTCGGCTATGATTTCGCGTTCATCCCGGCGGCGCATGCGGCCGCGGGGCACGTCAAGCGTCTTCTCGCGGCCGCGACGATCACCCTTTCGCTGCTCGGCGTCGGACGCCTGCTTCTGAGGACCTCCCGGTTCGTCGCGCACAACCCTTGGGAAGAGGCGGCTCTGAGCTTCGGCCTGGGGTACGGTTCCGTCGGAACCTTGCTGTTGCTCCTGGGTCTTTGCGGTCTCTGGAGCGGCGGGTTCCTGACCGCGTCATTGGCCGCTTTGGCGGTGTTGAGTTTTCCGGGCTTACGGGAGCTGTTCCTGTCCGTGCGGCGCGCTCTCACGCAGACGAGAACGAAGCCGGACGCTCTCGGCTCCTGCGCGGGCGCCCTTGTCGTGCTCGTTTGGCTGTACTCCTTGCGCTACGCGCTGATTCCCGAGACGTTCTACGACGCGCTCGTGTATCACCTGGCTTTGCCCGCGCAATATCTTCTTCACGGCGGGGTATACCCGACGCCGTCGAACTCGTATTCGGGCGTTCCGGCCCTTCCGCAGATGCTCTCGGGGCTGGCCCTCGCGATCGAACCATGGGGCATCGCGGCCTCCATCCTGCATTGCAGCCTTCTTCTTTGGTGCTGCGTCGCTTTGGTCGGATTGAGCCGGCGGCTGGGCCGCCCCCAAGCGGGCGTCCTCGCGGCGTTGATCTTCGCGGCCACGCCCGTCGTCATCGGCGAGTCGTTTCGGGTCTCCGTCGGTCTCGAATGGGCCTTGATGGAGCTGTGCTGTCTGACCGGGCTTCTCGTCGCCGCCGAGGAACAAAACGGGTTATCCATGCCCGCGATCGTCCTGGCTGGTAGTTTCCTCGGCTTTGCCATGACGACCAAGTATCCGGCGTGGCTGCTGGCGCTCGCCGCGATCCCGTTGTTGTCGGGAGGGAGGTTGTCGACCGCGGAGGAGCGAAAGCGCTTCACGGCGCGGCTGCTTGCGTGCGGCGCGATCGCGATGGTCCTCATCGTGCCGTGGGTGTTGAAGAACGTATTCTTCTACGGGAATCCGCTTTACCCGTTCTTCCATGAGCGGTTTGCCCCTGCAGGCGCGGCCGTACCGGACTGGCGTCAGATCAGCGCGGCTGGGACCGATCTAGGCCGGTTTCTGACGCCGGCGGGGTTCTGGAGCTATCTGAGGCACCCTTGGGATTTCCTGAAGCCGGCCGACGACCTCACTCAGACCACCGGTCCGGTTTACCTCGCTCTTCTTCCGGCCCTTCTGTTGTTTCCATTCGAACGTGGGGGGAGGCTCGTCGCGGTATTCGCCGCTGCAGCTTGGGTTCCATTGAGCGTGTTGTCTCCTATGACGCGCTTTTTCATTCCGCATCTTGCCGTCCTGGCGCTCCTCGTCGCCTATCTGATCGAGGGTCTGCAATCGAGTTGGGCCGCGAGGAGCTTCCGGATCGGCGCCGTTGGTCTTGCCGTCCTTTCGGCGTTGGGTTGGGCCGTCATGGACTCGAATAGGGGGAAACTTCCGGTCTATCTCGGCGCCAAGGAGTTCGGCGACTACCTGGGCCACACGACTATTTCTTATCCGCCGCCGCCGTATGCCGGTTATGAGTTCCTGAATAAGCAGGCTCCGGCGAACGCGAAAGTATTGATATACAGCGAGTCCCGCGGCTTCTACCTGAATAGAGAGGCGATCCTATCGTCGCCGGACCAGCGTACCGCTCTCGAATCCTGGGCCGACGAATCCGCCGACGGGGCGGCGTTGGCGCGGAAGATCCGGCAGGAGGGAGTTTCCTTCATCCTCGTCAACGGCGCCGAGATGACGCGGTTGAAGCAGGCTCCCCGGGTCACGCCCGCGGGACTGCGCGTCCTCGACGACTTCTGGAAGCGCTACACCGCGCGCGTGTTCGGGGTCCTCGATCCGAAGGATCGCTGGGTCGGCGTCTACTCGATCCTCGACGACGCTCAAGCGGCGCGGCCGCATCTCGTCGACGACCTCTTTGGTCAGTACTTGAAAAAATCCGGTTCGTAGCGGCGGCGCGGTTAGCGCTTCGCGGCGACGGCGAGCTCGCGCTTGTCCACCCAGCGCCATTTGCCTGGCGGCAGATCTTTCAGAGACACCTTGCCGATCGCCGCGCGCACGAGGCGCAGGCAGGGATGCCCCACCGCGGCGGTCATGCGCCGGACCTGGCGGTTGCGGCCCTCGATCATCGTCAGCTCGATCCAGGCGGTCGGCACGTTGAGGCGGAAGCGGATCGGCGGGTTGCGCGGCGGCAGGTCGGGCTCCTCGGGGAGCAGGCGCGCGCCGCAGGTCAAGGTCTTGCCGTCGCTGAGCATGACGCCCTTGCGCAGCTCCTTGAGCGTGATCTCGTCGGGCACCCGCTCGACCTGCGCCCAGTACACGCGCGGGTGGGCGTGCCGCGGGTCCGTCAGCCGGTGCACGAGCCCGCCGTCGTCGGTCAGCAGCAG
The DNA here is from genome assembly GCA_016182905.1 of Elusimicrobiota bacterium. Taxonomy (NCBI): domain Bacteria; kingdom Pseudomonadati; phylum Elusimicrobiota; species Elusimicrobiota bacterium. The sequence continues at coordinate 15,204 of JACPFR010000039.1, read as the reverse complement.
CAGCCCCTCGCTGTCGAAGTCGAGGCGGCCGGCGGGATAGACGCCGGCGGGGAGCCCGAACTTCGACAAGGTGGGCTTGCCGTCCTTGTCGGTGAACTGGGTCAGGACCCCGTAGGGCTTGTTGAGGGCGACGATGCGCGTCTTGGCCATGGCTTACCCGGCTTTTCTTGCGCCGGTGAACGCATAGCGTACCACACGTCCGTCCCTCTCGCGCACGATCACGACGCCCGCGATGCGGTCGCCGTTGACGCGGCCCGACCATTCGATGGCGTCGCGGCTCGGACTATTGAGGATAGCCGCGAAAGCGGCGCCGTTCTCCTCCGCGCTCGCCTGGTAAAGGGTGGGGGAGTAGCCCTGGCTCACCGCGCCGGCCACGACGAGCTTGCCGCCGTGGAAGACGAGGGTCTCCTTCCTCGTGCCCCAGTGGAAGAAGCCGTCCCGCTTGATCTTCACGTCCCAGGAGGAGCCGTCGATCGGCCCGCCGAAGATGGCGGCGTACACGAAGTTGACGGCGGCGAACAGGGCGCCCGCGACTGTTTTCATTCCCCGTGGATATAGCAGGCGGGACAGCCGGCCGCAAGACCAAAATTGTTACGATGGACGCATGAGCCGAATCTTCCAGATGTTCCTTATCCTCTGCTCCATCCCCGCCTCCGCGGCGTCGAACGACCGCGACATGCGCCGCGCGACGGTGCAGATCCATTTCACGGCCAGCAACCCCGACTACGCCCAGCCGTGGCAGCCCGGCCGCCAGGGGGGAGGGACCGGCTCCGGGGTCGTCATCGAGGGACGGCGCATCCTGACCAACGGCCACGTCGTCGCCAACGCGGCCTACCTGTCGGTGCGCAAGTCGGGCGACATCAAGAAGTACCCCGCGCGCGTCGCCTTCGTCGGGCACGACGGCGAGACCGCGGTGATTACCGTCGACGACGAGTCCTTCTTCGAGGGCACGATCCCGGCGAAGTTCGGCGGCCTTCCCTATCAGCGCGACAAGGTCGCCGTCTACGGCTATCCGATCGGCGGCACCGACCTCTCGGTCACCGAGGGCATCGTCTCGCGCGTCGGCGTGACGACCTACTCCCACTCCGCGCGCGCGCTGCTGGCGGTGCAGACCGACGCGGCGATCAACCCCGGCAACTCCGGCGGACCCGTCTTCCGGGACGGCAAGCTCGTCGGCATCGCCTTCCAGCACAGCGCCGGCGCGCAGAACATCGGCTACGTCGTGCCGATGCCGATCATCGAGCGCTTCCTCAAGGACATCGAGGACGGGCGCTACGACGGCATCCCCGACCTCGGCGTCTGGTGGCAGAGCGCGGAGAACGACGGCTTGCGCCGCTTCCTCGGCCTCCCGGCGGACAACAGCGGCGTGCTCATCACCAAGGTCGCCTACGGCGCCTCGGCTTGGGACGCGCTGAAGGAGGGCGACGCCCTGACCAAGATCGACGGGGTCAAGATCGGCCAGGACGGGACCATCCCGTTCCGCGACGACGAGCGCATCGACTTCTCCGACCTCGTCAGCCGCCGCCAGGTCGGCGACAAGGTCGACGCCGTGGTCGTGCGCGGCGGCAGGGAGCAGGTCGTGAAGATCCCGATGAAGCCGTCGGCCGACCTCGTCCCCGGGCCCCGCTACGACGCCAAGCCCTCGTACTTCATCGCCGGCGGGCTCGTGTTCATGCCGCTCTCCGACGAGCTCATCGCCGCGCGCGGCGCCGGCTTCCGGGTCCGCTCCCTGTCCGCCGACGGGATGCCCGCGCCCGAGCGCACCGAGGTCGTCGTGATCTCCCACGTCCTGGCCCACGACTTCAACCGCGGCTATCACAACTGGTCGATGGCGCCCGTCACGCGCGTCAACGGCCGCCTGATCGGGAATCTCAAGGATCTCGTGGCTGCCTTCGACGCGCGCGTCGAAGGCAGCCATGAGATCGAATGCGAGCACTACTCCGGCTACGGCGAGAACAAGGGCACGCGCATCGTCCTCGACGCCGACGCGGCCGCGAGGGTCATGCCCGCGATCCTGGCGCGCTACGGCGTGCCCGTCGACCGCTCCGAGGACCTCAGGAAGCCCTGACATCCCGGGGCGCTTCGACGCACTCATACACAGATGACGACTGATCCCTCCGGCTGGGTCGACGCCTACGGCGACCGCCTGTTCCGCTACGCCCTGTCCCGCGTGCGCGACGAAGGCGCCGCCGAGGACCTGGTGCAGGAGACCTTGCTCGCGGCCCTGAAGTCCCGCGACCGCTTCCAGGGCGGCTCCTCCGAGCTGACCTGGATGACGGGCATACTCCGCAACAAGGTCTTCGAGCTCTACCGCCGCCAGGCCAAGGAGGTCCCGCTACTCCCGTCCGACGAGGACGCCGACCCCCAAAGCGAGTTCTTCGACGCGCGCCACTGGAAATCCTCCCAGGCGCCCGGCGACTGGGGCGGAGAGCCGGCCCGGAAGGCCGAGACCGCGGAGTTCGCGGCCGCGCTGCGCCGCTGCCTCGACGCGCTCTCCGCCGGCGTCGCCCGCGCCTTCGTCCTGCGCGAGATGGAGGGCCTGGCGCCGGACGAGACGGCCGCCGCCCTCGGCGTCTCCCGCGGCCATCTCGCCGTCCTCCTGTACCGCGCGCGCCTGCGCCTGCGCCGCTGCCTGGAGAAGAGCCACTTCGCGCCCGAGGCGGCCGCGTGAAGTTCCTCCCGTCCTGCCGCGACGTCTCCAGGCATCTCTCCGAGGCCCTCGACTCCGGACGGCCCCTCGGCCTGCACGTCCGCCTCCACCTGTCCCTGTGCGAGGCGTGCCGCCGCGTCCTCGCGCAGTTCGCGCTGATCCGCCACGGCGCCTCGCGCGCGCCCGAGGCGGGGCCGTCCCTCTCTCCCGAGGCCAAGGCGCGCCTGCGCGGGCTCCTCCGGTGACGACGCTCTCCGCGCTGTTCGTCTCGCCGTCGACGTGGGTGCTCTTCGGCGTCTCCGGGCAGCTCGCCCTGGCGGGATACGCGCGCTCGCCGCGATCCTGGGTCTGGGCCATGCCCCCGCTCGTGATGATCGTCTGCCTGCTCGCCGCGCTGCCGACCGCGATGGGCGGCGATCCCGGGGCGTATCAGATCGGCATGGGCTTCGGGCTTCTCATGGCCGCGGCGATGGTCGCCGCCCACGCGCCGGCGGCCATGAACGAGGGCCTCATCCTCGCGATCACCACGACGTACTGGATCTCGCTGCTCGTCGCGGGCGAGCGGGCGTGGTGGGGAAACTTCGCGCTGCTCCCCGCCGGCCTCGTCGCCTTCTTCCCCACCTTGGCGGTCGCCGGCGCCGCCGCGACGGGCCATCGCCCGGGGCGCGCCATGCGCCTGGGGCTGTACCTGTGGGCGCTGTTCGCGCTCGTCGTCGTCGGGGCCGTGCGCTTCCCCTACAGCGACTTCGCCGCCCTGCAGCGCTCGGACCGCGGCTGGGTCGTGATCCTCGCCGCGTCGTACCTCGGGGCGCACATCGCGATGCTCGTCCACAACGTCATGGCCCTGTTCCTTCTGCTCCCGGTCACCTCGAAGGGCCAGACCCTCAACCGGCGCCTCAAGGAGATCGAGGCGTACGCCGCCCTCCTCATCGACAACTATTCCCCCGAGCCGCTCGGCTGGAGGAAGGCGGCGCTCATCGTCGCGGGCCAGGCGGCCTTCGTCTGGCTCCTGAGCCGGTGGCGCCCGGACGGCGCGGGGCTCGCCGTCCATTCCTGCCTGTCGTTGTGCCTCGTCGGCTCGGTCTTCTTCTCCCGCCGGACCGGGCCCGAGGAGCCGGGGCGCCTGCCGACCGGAGGCGACCTCAAGCGCGAGGAGCGCCGCCGCCGGGAGCTGGGCCGAAAGGCCCGCGCGGACGAGGCTTCATAGAAGCTAAAATGTCCTCGTGATATCCGTCCGCGGCATCAAGAAATCCTTCGGGGACCAGGTCCTCTACGACGGCGCCGAGCTCCAGCTCAACGCCGGCGACCGCTTCGCCTTGGTCGGACCCAACGGGGCGGGGAAGACCACCTTGTTCAAGATGCTCCTCGGCGAGGAGGAGCTCGAGGGCGGCTCCATCGAATGGAAGCGCGGCGCCAAGGCCGGCTATCTGCCCCAGGAGAACCCCCCGATCGGTCCGGAGACCGTGCTCGAGACCGCGCTCGCCCACCGCGCCGACCCCGACGGCCGCGAGACGGCGAAGGCCAAGAAGATCCTGATGGGCCTCGGCTTCCTGGTGAAGGACTTCGACCGCCACCTCTCCGAGCTCTCCGGCGGCTGGGCCATGCGCGCCGCGCTCGCCCGCCTGCTCGTCGAGGAGCCCGAGCTGCTCCTGCTCGACGAGCCCACCAACCATCTCGACCTGCTGACCTTGGTCTGGTTCCAGGAGTACCTCCAGTCCTACCCGGGCGCGATCTTGATGATCTCGCACGACCGCTCCTTCATCGACAACGTCTGCTCGGCCATTGTCGCCGTCGAGGAGAAGAAGCTCAAGAAGTACCACACGAACTACGACGGCTTCCTCGCCGAGCGCGAGGCCGCCCGCGAGCGCCTGCTGTCGGCCTGGAAGCAGCAGCAGGACGAGATGGACGCGATGAAGGAGTTCATCATGCGCAACCGCGCGCGCGTCTCCACCGCGTCGCGCGTGCAGAGCGTCATGAAGAAGCTCGAGAAGATCGAGGAGATCGTGCTGCCGCCCTCGACGAAGGCCGTCAGCATCTCCTTCCCCCAGCCCGGCCGCACCGGCACCACCGTCCTCAAGCTCAAGAACGTCCATAAGTCCTACGGTCCCACGAAGGTGTACGAGGGCCTCGACTTCGAGCTCGAGCGCGGCTGGAAGATGGCCTTCGTCGGGCCGAACGGCGCCGGCAAGTCCACCTTGCTCAAAGTCATCGGCGACATCATCCCGATCGACTCCGGCGAGCGCACGCTCGGCCACAACGTGAAGGTCGGCTACTTCTCCCAGCACCGGGAGGGCCAGCTGGAGCCCAAGCGCACGGTCCTTCAGGAGGCGATGAGCGTCGGCCGCACGAACGGCGACTTGTTCACGCGCACCGTGCTCGGCACCTTCCTGTTCCCCGGCGACGCCGTCCACAAGAAGGTCGAGGTGCTCTCGGGCGGAGAGAAGAGCCGCCTGCAGCTGGCCAAGCTCCTGCTCGACCCGCCCAACGTCCTGCTCCTCGACGAGCCGACGACCCACCTCGACCTCACCAGCGTCGAGGCCCTCGTCGAGGCCCTCAAGAAGTTCGAGGGCACCATCTGCGCGATCAGCCACGACGTGTACTTCCTCAACGCCGTCGCCGACCACGTCGTCCACGTCGTGCAGGGCAAGATCACCGTGTTCCCCGGCAACTTCGAGTACTTCCAGCACCGCCAGGCCCAGCTCGACGCCGAGGCCGAGAAGAACAAGCCGGAGCCGACCGCGGAGCAGAAGGCCGTCCAGGAGGCCGAGAACCTCTACGAGGCCGGCAAGGAAGCCCGCCGCCGCGCGAAGGCCCTCGAGAAGGCCCAGGCCGAGCTCGACCGCCTGCACGCCGAGCTCGAGCGCATCGCCCACGACATGTCCGACCCGAAGCTCTACGAGGACTTCGCGCGCGTGACCAAGGTCGGCGAGGAGATGGAGACCGTCCAGGCCTCCATCCAGCTGAAGGAAGAGGAAGTCAAACGCCTCACGGCGTGATTCCTTCGTGCTCGCGCCGGCGCGAGTCCCCGGCCTCCGGAACTGTTTCCGGAAACAGTCGGGAATCGGCCGCCAAACGGCCCCGCCCCGCTAGGCCGTTCGGCTCAGGGCAGAGGCCGGCGGCGGGTCTACACTGAGGTCATGAGACGATCGCTCCCTCTCCTGGCCCTTCCCTTCCTCCTCGTCCGCGCCCAGGCGGGCACCGCCGCCGCGGCGGTCCGCGAGGCGCCGCGCATCATCATGCCCGGCGCGCCGTTCGGCCGGAACTCGGCCCCGGGGATCATCCTCGCGCCGAGCGCGCCGACGCTCACGCTCAGCGCGCGGCCTTCGCTCGTCGTTCCCGCCGCTCCCGTCATCGCGGCTCCGGCGCCCGCGATCATCGTCGCCGCCCGCGCGATGACCCCCGAGGAGAACGCGCCCGCGAAGCTGCCCTCGCAGGGAGAGCTCAAGGCGTTGGCCGAGTCGCTGGCACCCGCCCGCGGCGCCGAGGGCGCCTCCGGGGCCCGGCAGTCCGACGCGCTCGACTCCGCCTTCGACGGCAAGCTCGCCCCCGAGGCCGCGGCCTGGAGCGGCCTGTCCGCGACCTTCGCCGCCGCGCCGACGACGCCGGGCCTGGGCTACGTCGCGACCGCCGGCCGCTCGCTCATCGCGCGCCTTCTGCCCTCGTTGTACCGCCGCGTCCCCGCGCGGGCGGATTACGACCACGGCGAGCGTCCGTCCACGGGCCACACCTGGACGCCCGAGCGCGGCCACCTCATCGAGATCAACCCGATCCGGGCGAACTCCGACGGGAACGTCCCGAGCGCCTTCGGCGGCGCCCACGAGCCGCTCATCCAGCAGAAGATCTCGCACCTGATGGAATACGCGCACGAGTACTTCCACGTCCTCTTCGACGACGCCACGCGCCGCAAGGAGAACCACCCGATGACCTCGGCCTACTCGGCGATGACCGAGGGCTTCGCGGTCACCGGCGAACAGATATTGGCCGAGCGCATGCTCGCCATGGCTCCGTCCTTGGGTCTGGGACCGCGCGACGCGATGGACCTGGCCGGGATCTCGAGCGGCCGCCGCCGCTGGCTCGACGTGGAGGACAACCACTACTCCGAGGGGATACAGGCTTGGCGGAAGGCTTACGCCGACGGCGGCATCTCGGGCGTGTCCTCCTTGCTCGCCTCGCTCTCGGCGCGGCGCATGATCGCCATCCCGCGCTCCGACGCCGCCTACCAGCTCGTCCTCGGCGACCCGAAGCTCCTGTCCGCCTACCTCGGCCGCGACGAGTCCTCTCCCGAGCGCCGCGGCGCCGACGCCTTCGCCAAGGCCGTCCGCGGGGAAACGTTGACCGCGGCCGAGACGAGCGAGGCGGCCGCCGTCGTCGAGCGGGCCGGCCCCGACGCCTGGCGCCGCCTCTTCGAGCGGACCCTCCGCTCCGACAAGCGCCTCGCGGCGCCCAAGGAAGCCGCCGCCGAGACCGGGAACTGGTGGGAGAAGAAGAAGGCCGAGCCGATGGCCTCGGTCGAGCCCGTCTTCGTCCTCGCGCGCCTGAGCCCCGCCGCGGGCGCCGCGCTCTCGCGCTACCTGGCGGCCGCGATCTCCGAGCCCGGCGGCGCGGTGAGGCTCTTCGAGCGCGCCGGCCCCAACGAGAAGCTCGCCGCCATCATCAACGGCGCCGAGGCCCTGCCCTGGGACGAGGCGGACCGCAAGGCCTGGAACGACGGGCTTTCGCGCTGGCTGATCGGCGTCTAAGAGTCCTTAAAGCCGGCGCTTGGACATCATCGCCTTGAGCGCCTCGGCCATGGCGCCGACCGGCGCCTCCTGCGGCTTGGCCTGCATGGGGCGGGACGACGAGCCCCGGCTCGCGGCGTTCGCGGAATTCCGGTCGTCGCGGCTGCCGATGACGGGCTTGCTCTTCAGCGACAGCGCGATGCGCCTGCGCGCCAGGTCCACCTCGAGCACGGTGACGTGCACGCGCTGAGCGACCTTGAGCACGTCGGACGGCGCCTTCACGAAATTATCCGACACCTCGCTGACGTGCACGAGGCCGTCCTGGTGGACGCCGATGTCCACGAACGCGCCGAAGGCGGCGACGTTGGTGACGATGCCGGGCAGCTTCATGCCGGGCTTCACGTCCTCGAGCTTGGAGACCGCGCCGAAGGCGAACGCCTCGAAGCCCTGGCGCGGGTCGCGGCCGGGCTTGGCCAGCTCGGCGAGGATGTCGCGCAAGGTGGGCTCGCCCACCTCGGCGGTCGCGTACCGCTTTATGTCGATCTTCGAGCGCAAAGACGCGCTGGCGATCAGCTCCGAGACGGTCGTGCCCAGGTCGGCGGCCATCTTCTCGACGATCTCGTAGCGCTCGGGATGGACGGCGCTCGCGTCGAGCGGGTTCTTGCCGTCGCGGATGCGCAGGAAGCCGGCCGACTGCTCGAAGGCCTTGGGCCCGAGGCGGGGGACCTTCTTGAGCGCGGCGCGCGAGGCGAAAGCGCCGTTCTCGTTGCGGTACTCGACGATGTTCTTGGCGAGCACGGGCCCCAACCCGGAAACGTACGACAGCAGCTCCTTCGACGCGCTGTTGACCTCGACGCCGACGCTGTTGACGCAGGACACGACGGTGTCGTCGAGCGAGCGCTTGAGGCCGTTCTGGTCCACGTCGTGCTGGTACTGGCCGACGCCGATCGACTTGGGATCGATCTTGACCAATTCGGCCAAGGGGTCCATGAGCCGGCGGCCGATGGAGACCGCGCCGCGCACGGTCAGGTCCTCGTTGGGGAACTCCTCGCGCGCGGCCTCGGAGGCGGAGTACACGGACGCGCCGCTCTCGTTGACCATGACCACGGTGACGCCCGAAAGGTTCAGGCCGCGCACGAACTCCTCGGTCTCGCGCCCGGCGGTGCCGTTGCCGATCGCGATGACCTCGCTCTTGTGCAAAGCGGCGAGCTTCTTGATCTTGAGCCCCGCCTCGGCGCGTCCGCCCTCGCCGGTGTGCGGGTACACGACGTCGTGGTGCAGCAGCTTGCCGTTGCGGTCGAGGCAGACGAGCTTGCAGCCGGTGCGGAAGCCCGGGTCGAGCGACAGGATGGCCTTGTGCCCGAGGGGGGAGGACATCAGGATCTCGCGCAGGTTGCGCGCGAACACGGCGATCGCCTCGCGGTCGGCCGCCTTCTTCGTGTCGAGGCGCACCTCGGTCTCCATCGAGAAGGACATCAGCCGGCGGTAGGCGTCCTCGACGGCGAGGCGCACCTGGGCGGCGCAGGGGCCCGCGCCCTTGGCGAACAGGCCCTGCAGCATCGGGATGGTGTCTTCCTCGCTGACCGACACGCGCATATACAGGAACCCCTCGGACTCGCCGCGGCGCATCGCCAGCACGCGGTGGGACGGGGCCTTGGCCGCCGGCTCCTTCCAGTCGAAGTAGTCCTTGAACTTGGCGCCCTCGTTTTCCTTGCCGGTGATGACCTTCGAGTGGAACTCGCCCTTGGCGAAGAACACCTCGCGCAGGCGGGCGCGGGCGGGGGCGTCCTCGGCCACGCGCTCGGCGATGATGTCGCGCGCCCCGGCCAACGCCTCGGCCGCGTCCTTGACGCCTTTTTCCGCGTCGATGAAGGCCTTGGCCAGCTCCTCGGGGATCCCCGGGCCCTGGGCGAAGAGGGTCTCGGCCAGCGGCTCGAGGCCCTTCTCCTTGGCGATCATCGCGCGCGTGCGCTTCTTCGGGCGGTAGGGCAGGTAGATGTCCTCGAGGATGGCGAGCGTCGCCGCGCCGACGACCTTCGCCGTCAGCTCGGGCGTGATCAAGTTGCGCTCCTCAAGCGACTTCATGATCGCGGCCTTGCGCGCGTCGAGCTCCTTGAGCTGCCCCAGGCGGTCGCGCACCGAGGTGATAGCCACCTCGTCGAGGTTGCCCGTGGCCTCCTTGCGGTAGCGCGCGATGAACGGGATCGTCGCCTCCTGGTCGAGCAGGCCGATCACGGCGTTGACTCCGGCGGCGGGCAGCTTGAGCTCGGCGGCGATGAGAGAGGGGTATCGGTCGATCATGGTCGTTGATTTTACCTTACCGACGAGGATTTTGGGTGTCAGGCTCGCAAAATCGTAAAATACACCGTGAAGATCGATTTCGCGTGGCCCGAGGCGCGCTCCGTGCTCAAGCTCGCCGGGCCCATCGCCCTGACCCAGATCGGGATGGTGCTGTACGGCACCGTCGACATGCTGTTCGTCGGCCGCCTGGGGCCCGTCGCCATCGCCTCCGTCGGCTTGGGCTCGATGACCTACTTCACCTGCTTCGTCGTGGGCATGGGCGTCGTCATGGGCATCGACAGCCACTCCTCGAAGGCCTTCGGCGCCGGCCGCCCCGACCTGTGCGGCCAGCTGCTCGTGCACACGCTCGTCCTGGCGCTCGCCGTCGCCTTGCCGATCTTCTTCCTCTTCGGCTTTGCCGGGGCGGCGTTCCGCTTCATCGGGGTGGACCCGCGCGCGGCCGACGGCGCGGTCGGCTACCTCGCGGTCCTGCGCTGGGGCGTGTTCCCCGGGCTGTGCTTCGTCGCCTGCCGGCAGTTCCTCCAGTCCATGAGCGTGACCGCGCCCTTGCTCGTCGCGATCGTGGCGGGAAACCTCGTCAACGCGGCGCTCGACTGGCTCCTCGTCTTCGGCAGCCTCGGCGCGCCCAAGCTCGGCGTGCCCGGCTCGGCTTTTGCCACGCTCGCGGCCAACGCGACGATGTTCACGGTCGTCGCGGCCGCGTCGTGGAGACGCCTTAAGGCGATCGCCTTCAAGTTCCACGGCTGGCACCGGCGCCTGTTCGTCGACGTCGCCGCCCTCGGCCTGCCCGCGGGCGCGGCGATGGCCGTCGAAGTGGCCGTGTTCTCGCTGGTCACCGCGCTCGTCGGGCGCCTGGGCGCCGAGACCTTGGCCGCGCATCAGCTCACCTTGAACCTCGCGAGCCTGACCTTCATGGTGCCGATGGGCCTCTCGCACGCGGCGGCGGCGCGCGTCGGCCAGGCGCTCGGCCGGGGCGATCGGCGCGCGGCGACGGCCTCGGGACGAGCGGCGACGATCATGAGCGTGACGTTCATGGCCGCCACGGGCTTGGCCTTCGCCGCGGCTCCGCGCCTCATCCTCGGCCTGTTCGGCGCCGACGACGCGGTGATCGCGGCCGCCACTCCTCTCCTGTACTGCGGCGCCGCCTTCCAGGTCTTCGACGGCGCCCAGGCCGTCCTGACCGGCGCCCTGCGCGGCCTCGGCTCCACGCGCCGTCCTTTGCTGATCAACCTGCTCGGCCATTGGCTGATCGGCCTGCCCATCGGCGCGACCCTCGGCTTCGGCCTGAAATGGGGGGCGACGGGCCTGTGGCTCGGCCTCGTCGCGGGACTGGCGTCGGTCGCGATCCTGCTGTGGCGCGAGTGGGAGCGGATGGTCGTGGAAACCGGAACGGTTGCTGATCCGCCGGCAAGCGTCACCGCTCCGGTGTAGACCGATTGCCTCGGGGCGGGGGCCCCTTTCGTCTCAGGCGTCCCGGGCGGGTCCCCGGTATCATGGTCTCATGATCAAGCTCCTCGCCCTGGCTCTCGTCCTCTCCTCCGCCGTCCCCTGCCGCGCCGCCGTGTCCTGCACGCCCGACGCCCAGTGGGTCTCCTCGTCGTCCTTGTCCGTCCCCGAAGCGCGCCTGACGGAGCATCTCGCGCGTCCCGTGCGCCGGGCGACGCCCTCGATGCTGACGGTGTACTCCGTCGCCTCGTGGATCGGGATCGTCTACCGCGACGCCTCCTCCGAGCCCGCCTGCCACGCCACGGGCTCCGTCGCGTTCTACTACGTCGGCCCCGAGGACAAGCCCGAGCTCGATTTCGTGAAGACCATCGAGGCCGGCAACGAGGCCTCCCTCAAATCCCGCCTGCTCGACCTGCGCTGGTACGACTCGAAAGACGGCCTGCGCCACGCCTGGGCCGGCTTCGACCTCGCCGACAGCCTGGGCTGGTCCACCGACGAGCGCGGGGAGCGCGGCGGACCCTGGCCCATCTCGTACGCGGCCCCCGTCAACGCGCTGTACTGACGGCCCGCGCCTCGAGCAGGGCCTTGAACTCGGCTTCGCCGCCGTGGAACGCGTTCCGGTCCACCGGGCCGGCGACCCCGTTCACGCGGGCGTTGTCGGCGTACTGCCAGAAAGTCCATCCCCGTCCCGGCCGTCGGAAGACGTCCCGCATCCACAGGGGATAACCCGCGCTCCGGCCCGCGAGGTAGCGCGCATAGGACGAGCGCGTCGCGTACAGCACGGGCGGCTTGCCGTAGGCCATGACCACGATGGCGGTGAAATCCGCCAGCTCCTCGAGCACGGCCTCCTTCGGCGGGCGCGCTCCGACCTTGAGGCCCGTGCCGCCAAGGATCCGGCGAGCAGCGCCGCCGCGGCGGCCGTCATGTATGAGCGCATGGAGTCGTGCCTAGTCGTTCCAGGGCTTCACCGCGGCCACGCGGCCCTTCTCGTCCAGCGCGACGTCGAGATAGTACAGCTCGGCCAGGGGGAACTGAAACCGGAAGGCCGCCAGCCCCGTCGGCTCGATCTCGAAACGCGTTCCGTGGAAATCCTTCGCATGGCCGACACCGATCTCCGTCACCGTGCCCTTCCGGGCGAGCACGCTGCGCGCTTCCTCCACGGTCATGCCCGGCTTCAGCCCGCCTCCCGACGCGTGCCAGGCCGCGAAGCTCTCGTGCGCCGAGCCGATGAACGCCGACGGGACCGTCAGCGCGCCGAACAGCGTGCCGCCGAGCGCCGAGGCCAGGGAGAGGCGGCGGAGCCAGCGGGGCCGGGCCTGGTCCCTCGACACGCGCAAGCCCACGCGGACGAACACCGCGAGCAGCGCGAGCAGGAGCGAGCCGATCAAGGGCTCGGAGGCCAGGACGGCTCCCGCCAACGAGATCATGATGATCAGGACGAGGGGGACGCCGACCGTCAAAGCCGTGAGCATGCTTTCCCCATACCGCGGCGCGGGCGGGAAGCTTACAGCTCCGGTCGCCTCAGGGCGAGACGGGCACCCACAGGGGGTTGTCGTCGATCAGCTTTTCCGCTTCCGGCGTCCCGATCGCCTTCAGCGTCGAATAAGAGCTGGAGCTCCAGTCCTTATCCTTGATGAGGACGCCCAGGCGCGGCACCGCCGCCTTCGCCGCCGGTCCGATGCGCTCGAGGATCTGCAGCGCCGACAAGCGGGCGCCGTCCTTGCCGTCGAGAAGGGCGATCAGCTCCGGCACGACCGGCGCGGCCTTCGGGCCGTATCCCTTCAAGGCGTTCGCGGCCGCGTAGCGCAGGCGGTCGTCTTTCCCGCCCGTCCAGCGGGCCAGCGCCTTCAGCACCTTCGCCGGAGGCTCCTCGAGCATCGCCAGGCCCTCGACCGCCGTGATCGTGCCCAGGGCGAGCAAAGGCTTCCACGCGCCCAATCGCCCCAGCTCCTCGGCGGCCGCCTTCGCCTTCCTCAGCTCTCCGGTCTTGGCATGTGCCGGGTCGCGATGTGTGGCCGATCCCGTCAGCGCCACGGCGTTATTGTGCTTGCGCGCCTCGAGCCCGGGATCGGCGCGCAGAGCCTTGAGCAGGGCCGGTTTGACCTCTCCGACGACCGCCGGCCCCCTGGCGGCCAGCTCCTCGTGGCACTTGGGCGCCTCCGGCCATCCGGAGAGAAGGCAGGCGATCAGGGCGGTGATGGGGGTGTTCATGGTCTTCCTTCAATCCACGATGAAGATCTTCGCGCCGACTTCGGTGTACGAACGATGCGGTTCGCCGTTATCCGAGACCTGATAGCTCATGCCGGGCTTGAGCGTGAATCGACGGCCGTCCTTGAGCTCGGTCTGCAATTCCCCGTCGGTGCACAGCAGGATGTGGCCCTTCGCGCACCAGTGATCGGCCAGGTAACCCGGCGAGTACTCGACCACGCGTACGCGGATGGGGCCGAACTCCCGGGTTTGCCAGTAGGCCGTCCCGCGTTCGCCCTTATGTTCGACGCGCTCGACTTGAGACCAGTCCGTAGTGCCGAATGGGATCGCAGTTATGTTCATCGCCTCACCTGTGAGGACAGCCCGGCCAACAACAGGGCCGGCGCATGCCTTTGCGCATCTTATCAAGACCGACCGCTATGCGGTGAGTTCTCGTCGCTTCTTTCTTGGCGGATGTCACCCAGCAGATCCACTCGTTGCGCGCCAGCGGCGTGATGTCGGCCCAGACGGTCCTCGCGGCGGCGTCGGACGCGACGGCTTGGCGGAGATCCGCGGGCAGGCGATGCGGAGTTCTAGGGGTGGGTTTTCGTTTCGCCGTCACTTTGAATGAAGGTCCGCGAATTCTCCTGCCACGCGCGCGTCCGCAGGATCGAATGGTCAGCGTGCGACTGCTGCCTGCGCTTAACGCTCCAGTTCTCATTTCGCAAGACGGTGCCTCCGCGAGTGCTTCCGTCCAACTGTTTCCGGAAACAGTTGCCGTTCAAACTTGATGCCTTTGCCGTCCACGGCGCTTCGTCCTCAGCCGAACTCATACCATTTAATTTCACGATCATACTTCGCTCCGCACTTTCGGCACCTCCAGAAGCCCTCTCGCTTAGTCATGAGGTTCGAATGTCCAACCGTTGCTGACCGTATAACGCCGAGGATGAGCGGCGGCGGCTATTAAGATATTCCTCACCGAACCGCCGGCCGCTCTATCCATTAGTTAGAAGTCATCCAACAACTCGCTTGAGCGCGATGAGCGCGCAGGCCATATGAACCAAACCCAAGAAGGTCAAAGCGGATCGCTCGTAGCGAACGACGAGGCGTCGGAAGTTTTGGAGCCACGCGTTAGTCCGCTCGACGATCCAGCGCCGCGCGTAGCGTCGCAACGGCCGACCGTCCTGCGTCGGCGCCTTCTTGCGGTTGCGCCTATGCGGCACGATCAACTCGATGCCGCGCCTATCCAGACGCTCTCGAAGCGGATCACTGTCGTAAGCCTTGTCGGCGATCACGCGCTCGGGACGAGTGCGGGGACGACCTGGACCGAGACCGCTGACCCTGACCGTCTGGAGGGTGACTTCCGCGAGCTTGACCTCCGCCGGGGACGCCGAGTCCAAGTGAACTCCGAGCGGAGTACCCTGGCCATCAACCAGAACCATAAGCTTCAATCCCTTCCCGCGCTTGGTTTTGCCGACTTTGAGGCCCCCTTTTTGGCACTGAAGAAGGTCCCGTCCAGGAAGCACTCGTCCCAACGCACTTGGCCGCGCTCGTTGAGTTGGGCGAGGAAGGTCCGCCAGAGCTTCTCCAGCGTTCCATCCTTGGTCCATTGGCCCAGCCGCAGATGGACCGTGCTCTTTTTCCCGTATCGTGGAGGCAATTCGCTCCACTGTGCTCCGGTCCAAAGAATCCAGAGGATACCCTCGAAGCACTTGCGGTCGTCGGCCCAAGGTCGGCCGCCCTTCGGAGCGGCTTTGCGCGGAGGAAGTTGTTTGCTGACTTCCGCCCACTGCTTCTCGGTCAATTCTCGCCAGGCCATGCGCCATCTCCCTGCTGAACAGGCATTCCTCGGCGGAAGAACCAATCATGCAATTTTCAGCAGGGTTGTTGGATGACTTCTAG
>JACPFR010000038.1 GCA_016182905.1 Elusimicrobiota bacterium | reverse complement strand
GAGGAGGCGCCCCAGGTGGCACCCTGGTCGGTGGAGAGGGCGGTGAAGATCCGCCGGTCGGGGAGGTCGTCGCCGCCGTTGAAGTCTCGCGTGTAGTACATCCGCCAGTCGCCCGAGGTGAGGACGACGAGGCGCGGCACGCCGACGTAGGTGTTCGAGCCGTTGACCACCTCGGCCGTCTCGTTCGCCCAGGCCAGGCCGTCGGCCGAGGTCGCGCTGTGGACGCGGAAGGAGCCCGTCGTCGATACGATCGAGTACAGCATGCGAAAGCCCCCGCCCGTCAGCGGCTGGATCGCCGCGCCCGTGATCGAGCTGGCCGACACCGAGGGCACGGTGTTCGTGTCCACGCGGATGCCGGTCTCCTTGACCCAGGTCACGCCGTCGGTCGAGGTCGCCGACAGGATCGCCGTGCCGGAGCTCGCGTGGGGCGCGCCGCTCGAGATCGCGGGGAGGTAGTACATGCGCAGGTTGGTGTAGGCGCCGCCGGCGACCGTGTTCTCGCCGGTGAACGCCTGCGGGGTCGCCGACGACAGGCTGATCCCGTTTTCCTTATTGAACACCGGGATCGCGCGCGCAGGGGCGGCGAGCGCCCACAGCAGGGCCACGGCGGCGGCGGCGCGTCCGGCGGCCTTGCCCGCCTGCTTGAGGAAGGCGAGCTTCTCGGTCCGCTCGAGGGCCTTGATCCGGGCCTCCTCGATCAGCGCGGACGAGCGGGTCAGCCCGTTGCGATGGTAGACGAGGCGGACCGGCTTGCGGCTGCGCGTGTACGCCGCGCCCTTGCCCAGGTTGTGGGCGGCGACGCGCGCCTTGACGTCCTTGGCGATCCCGGTGTACAGGCTCTTGTCGGCGCAGCGCACCAGGTACACGGACCACTCCCTCGGGGTCTTCACCGTCTCAATCCTAGCAGTCCTATCGGCGTCCGTCCAGACGGGGGAGGGTAGGTCTTTAGACCCGGGATGGCGTGGGCCCTGCGGCCCATGCGGGCCCATGAGGAAAGGCCTATCCTCGCGGTGTGAAGATATTGGGAGGCGCCCTCGCCCTCCTGCTGGCCGCGGGTTCGCCGTCTCGGGCGGGCCTTCCCGATGCCTCCTGGACTTCCGCGTTCCCCGTTCCCCTGCTGCCGGCGCTCCCTCCTCCGGCTCCCTCCTTCCCCGCGTTCGCCGCGATCCCGGCGGTCCCGGTCGTCTCGTTCAAGGGCCTGTCGATCAAGGGCGTCCAGTTCAGCCGCAGCGACCGCATACCCGAGTCCTTGGTCGCCGCCATCGACCGCACCGACAAGACCTTGCTCCTCGCGATCTACGACCTGCGCCTGAGCGAGGTCGCCGACGCCCTCCTGCGCGCCAAGGCCCGCGGCGTCGACGTCCGCATGATCTACGACGAGGGCCACACCAAGCCCGCCGCGCCCGGGGCCGGCTCCGGGCCTTCCGCGGAGTACCAGGCGCTCGTCGACGCGGGCGTGCCGATCAAGCTGCTCAACGGCGGCGGCTCGTACGGCATCATGCACCACAAGTTCGCCGTCTTCGACGGCGCGCTCCTGATGACCGGCTCCTTCAACTGGACGCGGGCGGCCGACACCAAGAACTTCGAGAACGCCGTCTTCAAGACGGACAAGGCCCTCATCGAGGGCTTCACCCGGAACTGGACCTGGATGTGGGGGCTCTCCAAGGGCGGCGTCGGCGCCCCGCCCGCCGACCCCCTCAAGCCCGTCTCCTTCGCGGGCGGCAAGTACCCGCGCTACGCCTTCTCGCCGCAGGGCGGGGTCGAGGACCTGCTCGTCGACGCGATCGGCCGCTCGAAGCGGACCATCGACGTCCTTATCTTCAGCTTCTACGCCCAGCGAGTGGCCGACGCGCTGGCCGCGGCCAAGGCCCGGGGGGTCGTCGTGCGCGTCGTCGGGGACTCCTCCCAGTCCCGCCGCTCCCAGGCGATGCTCTCCCTGTCGAACGCCGGCGTGGGCCTGCGCCTGAGCTCCGGGCGCGACGGCACGGGCGCCATGCACCACAAGTACGCGCTCTTCGACGGCGCCATGCTGATGAGCGGCTCCTACAACTTCTCCCAGAACGCCGAGCTGTACAACTTCGAGAACGACCTGTTCACGACTTTCCCGGGCGAGGTCGCCGCGTTCGGCGGCGAGTTCGCCGCGGTCTGGGCGCAGGGCCACGCGCCCGCCCCCGAGGAACTTCCCGCCCCGAAAAGCTTATAATCGCGGGATGGACTTCAAAGTCTTCGCGACGACCTTCGTGACCCTTTTCCTCGCCGAGATGGGCGACAAGACCCAGCTCGCCGCGGTGAACCTCTCCGCCTCGACCAAGCAGCCGCTGTCGGTGTTCCTGGGCGGCACCGCCGCCCTGGCGGCCGTGACCGGCCTCGGCGTCGTCTTCGGCGAGGGCATCGTGCGCGTCGTCCCCGAGGTCTACATCCGCCGCGGCGCGGCCCTGCTGTTCGTCGGCATCGGCGTGTTCATGTGGTTCAACAAGGATTGATCGATCTCGCCCGTGAATGGACGGCTTTCGCCGGCGCCCTCTTCTCCTTGATGGGCGTCTCCCTGGCCGCCGGCGCCCGCCGCAGCGCCGAGGACGCGCTCTCCTGGGAACGCCAGTGGCGCGCCGCCGTCGGCGCCCCCGAGCCCGTCCGCGACGAGGAGCCGCGCCGCCGCCGCCTCGTGCTCGCCTACCGCGCGGGCGGGGTCTTCTTCGCCGGGGCCGGGCTCGTCCTGCTCGTCCTCGCCGCGACGGGCCGCGCCCCGTTCGCCGGGCGCGGCGCCGGGCGCGAGGCCCTGTTCGGCGGGATCTTCTTCACGGTCTGCGGGCTGGTCCTGGCCGTCAACGCCTGGCTGCACCGCAAGCGCGCGCCCCGCTTCCTCGACGGGGAGCTCCTCGACGCCGAGGCGCCGCGCCCGTTGGGCGAGCGCGTCGCGGACTTCTGCTCGCGCGGCATGATCGTCCTGTTCCTGTCCTTCGGCGTGCGCCTGCTCCGGGAGGGACTCAAATGACGCCTGAGATCGTCTGGATATTGGCGGCTCTGCTGATGCTCGCCGGTGTCGCGGGCTCGGTCCTGCCCGCCTTGCCCGGAGCGCCGCTGATCCTCGTCGCCGCGGTCCTCCATCGCTGGCTGCTCCCGGGCTGGGTCTCGCTGTGGACGATCGCCGCGCTGGCCGTCCTCGCCGCGCTGACCGTCGTGGTGGACGCGGCCTGCGGGGTGTTCGGCGTCCAGCGCTTCGGCGGCGGCCGCTGGGCCATGCTCGGCGCCGGCGTCGGCGCCGCCGTCGGGCTGTTCTTCGGCCCGCTCGGCCTCCTCTTCGGCGGCGTCGCGGGCGCGGTCATCTGCGAGATGCTCTTCGACCGCAAGGCGCTCAACGACGCCCTCAAGGCGGGCGTCGGCGCGGGCCTGGGCATGCTCGTCGGCACGATCCTGCGCCTCGGGCTCGCGCTCTTCATGGCCGCCTGGCTCGTCGCCGACTTCCTGATCAACTGACTATCCTTAGAGGACAGTCAGCGATCGTGGTATAGATCGCGCCCGAAGGCGTAGTTTTTATGCGCAAGGACCGGGGAAACCGGTCTTGACGCAGATTGGGAACAGGGGCCTTTGCCGTTGGCCGTTCACTTGTCGTAGATCGCGGACGCGAAGGACACGATGCCGCCCGCGGGGTCGGGCGCCTGGCCGTAGGCGAGGAGGCGCCCGGGCTGGGTCGCCCCGATCATCTTCATCAGGCGCAGGCCGGTGTACAGGGCCGACAGGCCGCACACCTTGCGCCAGTGGCCGTCGGCCACGACGGACTTGTAGAAGCCGTCGGCGTCGAGGGCCATCGCGTCGACGAGGGACTGGCGGTCCTCGGATTCGATCTTCTTCTCGAGCTCGGGGGTGAGCTCCAGGTCGTCGCCGAAGCGCGGGCCGACGTGGGCCAGGTCGATGCCGCACACGATGGTCACCGAGCGGCCTTTCGCGATCTCGGCCTTGAGGACGGCGCCGAGGTCCTTGATGCCCTTCTCGATCGTGGGGATCTTCGAGGGCGCCTCGTCGGGGGAGAAGCGCTCGAAGGTCGAGACGAGGATCGGCACCCATTTCGGGGTCTTCTCGCGCCAGAGGTACTTGAGCCAGACGGCCTGGAACTCGAGGGAGTGCTCGTGCTTGTGCGCCCATTCGTCGGCGCGGGGCTCGTACCAGACCTGGGTCGACAGCTTCGCGTACAGCTCGTCGTCGATGTCCATCGGGCCGAACGGCGTCTCGTAGGCCTTGGGCGTGAACACCCAGGGGGAGTTCGGCGAGGCGTGCGCGACGCCGAGGGCCACGACGACGTCGGGCGCCTTGCGCTCCGACAGCGCCTGGTAGGCCCAGGCGTAGGCGGGGCCGCCGCGGGTGAAATCGATGTGGGGGGCGACCAGGCCCAGCGGCGCGGCCTTCGCGGGAGACTCGCTCTTGAGCTTGCCGGGGCCGCGCTCGCCGGTGAAGAGGGTCCCGAGCTTCGCGTCGAGCGGGAGGGACTCCGCCGGATAGGACGTGCCGGCGAACATGGCCGGGCGCTTCGGGTTGCCGCGGAAATGCTCGAGGGCCTTCTCCCGCTTCTCGGCGACGGCCGGGGTCTCGAGATAGCCGGCCTCGTCCAAGGCGTTGACGAGGCCCAATATGACCGCTACCTCGAGCTCGGCACCGGCGGTCTGGAGGAATTCCTCGCGCACCTGCGCGGCGGTGCGGCTGCCGTCGAGGAGAGAGGCGAGGAGCATGCCGCCGCCCGACAGCGCGAGCGGCTTCTCGGTCAGCTCCTCGAGGTCGCGGAGGACGAAGACCGGCTTGCCGTCCTCCTCGGCCGGCACCGCTTCCAGCCTTGCGCGCAAGGCTGGAAGCGGCGACTCGGGTCCGAGCGGAATGTTAGGGCCTCGACGACTGGACGGAGGCGGTGTCGCCGGCCGCGCCGATCGACTGGAGCAAAGACGCGAACGACGGTCCCATCTCGGCCACGCGGCCGCGATGGCGGGCGCCGGGGAGCTTGGCCGTGACCTCGTTGATCTTGGTCACGTCCTCGCCGCGGCAGCCGTCCGAGGTGCAGACGTTGGAGACGCGGCAGGAGCCGCGGTACACGTAGTCGGTCTCGCCGCGGACCAGGATGCCCTCGATGAGGCCGGTCCTGGCGTTGAAGACCGCCGAGCCGGAGTTGCCGCCGTACGTGTCGAGGTTGGCCACGAAGTAGCCGTTCTTCGAGTTGTCGCGGACCTCCGAGCCTCCGGCGATCTTCGTCGGCAGGCCGGCCGGGTGGCCGATGACGACGATCGGGGTCTTGTTGGCGATCACGCCGGTCTGGTTCAGCTTGAGGGGCGCGTGGCCGCTCACCGCGCGGTCGAGCTTGATCAGCGCCCAGTCGGCGCCGTCGTTGACCTGCTCGCGGCCGAGCAGCTGCTTGCAGCCGTAGACGTCCTTGGTCGCGACGGAGGTCGGCATCTTGCCCTTCTCCTTGACCGCGAAGCCGAACACGAACTTCGTGTTGGCGCAGGAGGAGTCGGAGGTGATGCAGTGGCCGGCCGT
This sequence comes from Elusimicrobiota bacterium, assembly GCA_016182905.1. Classification (NCBI taxonomy): domain Bacteria; kingdom Pseudomonadati; phylum Elusimicrobiota; species Elusimicrobiota bacterium. Next base: position 31,962 of record JACPFR010000038.1, on the reverse strand, counting down.
CATGATGATGTCCGGCGCTACGAGCGAGCCCGAGCAGAAGGCGGCGGTGACCTGGTCGTAGAAGGGCTCGTCCTTGCAGAGGCCGTTGCCCGTGCCGTAGGGCTCGGTGTCCAGGCGCGACGTCGCGCCCTCGGACTTGACCGAGCCGGCCTGCACGAGGGCCACCGTCGAGTCGGCCATCGAGCGCAGCTTCGCGTTCTCGGTCTGGTACAGATCGATGCGGTCGTCGGAGCCGTAGATGACCTGCCCGTCGACTTGCGCGAAGGCCGGGACGGCCAGGCGCAGGGCGGCCGCGATCGCGACCGCCGTAACCATGAGTCTCTTCATTTGATACCTCCTCACCAGGATGCTACAGCCGGATTTCAGCAAAGGCTTGGTGATGAGTCAAGCAAAAAAAGGACTTTAGACCTATTATTTAATAGGCCCTATGGTCCGGACGCGCGGCGGGGCTTCAAGGCTTCAGCGCGGGGCGCAGGGCGGCCTCGTCGCCGACGGCGACGGTGACCATCTTCGACGGGTCGAGGTACTTCCGGGCGACCCGGCGGATGTCCTCGGGGGTCAGGGCGTCGAGGCGCTCGAGGTAGGACTCCAGCTCGCGCTCGGCCGACTGCTTGTTGCGCTCGTAGGCGGCCAGCGAGTCGGCGGAGTAGTCGATCGAGGACAGCTTCAGCAGGAACAGGCCGGCGAGGTAGCGCTTGACCGCGCCGAGCGTAGCCTCGGCGACGAGGCCGTCGCGCATCCCGGCGATCTCCTTGCGCATCTCGGCCAAGGCGGGGGCGGCGACCTCGTTGCGCACCTCGGCCGAGGCGGTCCACAGCACGCCCTTCTCGAGGATCTGCGGGCGGGAGTAGGCGCCGTAGGTGTAGCCCTTGTCCACGCGCAGGTTCACGAACAGGCGCGAGGTGGCCGACCCGCCGAGGATCTGGTTCATCACCAGGAAGGCGAGGTAGTCGGGGTCGGTCGGCGCGAGCGCGATCATCTGCGAGACCGTCAGGTTGGCCTGCTTGGAGCCGGGGCGGTCGACGAGGGCGAGGCGCGCGTCCCCGGGCGCGGGCAACGAGGGCGTTTCGATGAGGGCCGACGCGCCCTTCCAGCCGGCGAAGGCGGCCTCGAGGTCGGCGCGGAGCTTGACCGGGTCGGCGTCGCCGGCGAGCACCAAGGTGGCTCCGTTCGCGGCCAGGGCGCGGCGCGCGAACGCGGCGGTCTTCTCGCGCGTGATGGCTTCGATCTGGGCGTCGCTGAGCGCGGGGCGCCCGTACGGATGCGCGCCGAACAGCTCCGCCTTCATGCGCTCGGAGGCCATGAAGTCGGGCTTGGAGCGCTGGATGGCCATCTCCGAGACCTTGTTCTCCTTCCAGAGGGAGACCTCGTCCTCGGGGAAGGTGGGCTTGGAGAGCACGAGGGCCAGCTCCTTAAAGAAGGAAGCGGCGTTGCGCGACAGGCCCGCGGCGTCGACGTTCAGGCTCTCGAGGCCGCGGCCCACGTCGAGCTTCCAGCCCAGCGCCGCGAAAGCGGCGGACAGGGCGCGGGCGTCCTTGCCCTCGGCGCCCTGCAGGAGCAGCTCGGACACGGCGGCGGACAGGCCGTCCTCGCCGGCGCGCTCGGCGGTGCGTCCCGCGGGGATGGACAGGCGCGCCTCGAGCAGGGGCAGGCGCGAGTCGCGCGTGAACACGACCTTCAGGCCGTTGGAGAGGGTGAAGCGCTCGAGCGCCGGCACCTGCGCGGGGCGCTGGGCGTCGATCTCGGGGCGCGGGTCGCCCTCGGGCCGGGGCTTCTGCTCGGGGACCTTCGGCGTCGGGACGTCGGCCGCCAGCGCCAGCTCCGGCGCCGGGCGGGCCTCGACGACGGCGCGGCCTTTTCCGACGATCCACTCGTTGAGGGCGGCCTTGATGTCGGACGCGGTGATCGACATCAGCTGGGCGAAGTCGCGCGACAGGTCCTGCGGGTCGCCGACCATCGCGGCGTAGGAGCCCATGGTCTTGGCGCGGTCGATGAGCTGCTCGAGGTCCTTCGTCCAGGAGAGCTCCATCGTCGTCTTCGCGGCGGCGAGCTGCTCCGGGGTCGGGCCCTCGGCGGCCATCTTCGCGAGCACCGCGTCGGTCAGGCTCAGCACCGCGTCCACGCCGGCTCCGGGCTTGAGCGAGGCCATCAGGCCGAACAGGTCCGGGCCGCCGGGGTTGAACGGGCCGGTCCACCACGGGAAATTGGTGTTCACGGTGAGGGCGACCTTGGCGTCCTTGACGAGGGTGCGGTACAGCGGGCTGTCCTCGCCGGCGCCCAGGATCTCGCCGAGCACGGTCAGCGCCCAGTAGTCCTTGGTGCCGCGGGCGGGGGCGTTCCAGGCCGTCATCAGCAGGGGGACCTTGGCGAACTTATCGTCGATCACGCGGCGGGTCTCGCCGGTCATGCGCGGCTCGTTCAGGTCGGGGGCGGGGGCGATCTCGCGCGGCGCGAGGGGGCCGAAGAAGCGCTCCGCGAGCTCGCGGGCCTCGGCCTCGGTGACGTCGCCGGCCAAGGAGAGCACCGCGTTGTTCGGGGCGTAGTGCGCGAGGTAGAAGGCGCGGACGTCCGAAAGACGGGCGTTGCGCACGTCCTCGGCCTCGCCGATCGTCGTGTGCTGGTTCTCCCATTTTCCGAACGCGGTCTCGGCCATGCCCGCGTCCCGGGCCTTCGCGTAGGCGGAGTTGATGTAGCGCAGGCGCATCTCCTCGAGCACGACCTGCTTCTCGAGGGCGAGCGCGCGGTCGTCCACGTCGAGGGTGGACATGCGCTCCGCCTCGGCCCAGAGGACGGTCTTCAGCGCGCTCTTGGGCACCACGGAATGATAGGTCGTGTTGGAGCGCATCGTGTAGGCGTTGCGCACGCCGCCGTTGGACTCGATGAGGTGGGAGATCTCGCGCGGCTTGAGGGACTTCGTGCCCTGGGCCATCAGGTGCTCGAAGAGGTGGGCGAAGCCGGAGAGGCCGGGGGTCTCGTTCTGGGAGCCGACCTTGTAGGTGATGGAGACGGCGACGACGGGGCTCGTTTTGTCGGTGTGCACCACGACCTTGAGACCGTTCGCGAGGGTGAAGGTCTTCACTGGAAGAGCAAGACTCGGAGCCGCGGACTCCGCGCCTGACGCGGGCACGGGGAGCGCGTCGTCCGCGGGCCGCTTCGCGGCTTCACCGTCGAAAGCGCGGCCCGAGGCCTCGGGTTGGTCGGGCGTCGCGGCGGCGGACTGGAGGATGGGCAAAGCGAGAGCGGGCTTGATGGGTTCCATGGCTTTGACGGCTGCCGGGGCGACGGGCCGGGCGGCGACTGCGGCGGGCATGATGACAGATAGAGAGGGGGCGAGGGAAGGGACGGCGAGTGACGGAGACAGCGACGACGACGGATTTTGAACGGCAACGGAGGGAGTATTCAAGGAAAGACCGGAATTCAGGGAGGGGAGGCTGATGCTCGGGACCAACGACGCTTGACCGGCGCGTGTCCCGATCACTTGCGCTTGCGCGAACGGCTGTAAAGTCAAAAGCAACGCAAGCGAGGCGCTGAGCGTCTTCATATATAGGGAGATGATAGCGGTCATAGTCTGGTTATCCTTGGGACCGATGACCCATTACGCCTCAGGAATTGGGCCTAGGGAACATCTCCGCCGGGCCCGGGTCCCAGCGACAACGGCTTAGCGCCGGGGGAGGCAGGAAAATGAAAACTCGATTCGGACTCGTCGCGGCGGCCCTTCTGGCCGCCGTTTCTTTTGCCGGAGCGGCGGAGACCGCCGCCCGGCCCAGCGTCGAGGTCGTGTTCGTCATCGACACCACTTCGAGCATGAGCGGGCTCATCGAGGGCGCCAAGCAGCGCATCTGGGCCATCGCCAACGAGATCTCGAAGGGCCGCCCGGCCCCGCGGGTGAAGATGGGCCTGGTCGCGTTCAAGGACAAAGGCGATTCCTACGTCACCAAGGTCTTCGACCTGTCCGAGAACCTCGACAACACGTACAAGGACCTGATGACTTTGTCCGCCGAGGGCGGCGGGGACACGCCGGAGCACGTGATCGCGGCGCTCGACGACGCGGCGACGAAGATCTCCTGGAGCGCGGACCCCAAGACCTTCAAGGTCGTCTACCTGGTCGGCGACGCGCCCCCGCACGAGAACTACCCCGAGGCGCCGACGCTCGCCGCCGTGATGCAGAAGGCGGTGCGCCGCGGCCTGATCGTCAACTCCGTGCAGTGCGGGACCGACGGCCAGGCGGCCGTCGCCTTCGACCATATCGCCCGGATGGGAGAGGGCCGGCTGCTTCCGGTGCCCCAGGACGGCGGCATGATCGCGGTGTCGACCCCGTTCGACGACCGGATGGCGTCCTTGTCGGCCAAGCTCGAGGGCACGGGGCTGGCGTTCGGCCGGGGCAAGGCCGCGGCGGGCGCGGCGGGGCTGCTCGCGGCGTCGGTGCGCGGCATGGCGTCGGCGCCGGCCGCGGCGGAGCGTGCCGAGTACAAGGCGCGCAAGGGCTTCGACTCCGAGTCCGACCTGGCGGCGGCCGTCGCCGAGAACCGCGTGGCGCTCAAGGACGTGAAGGCCGACGAGCTGCCCGACGCCCTGCGCGAGATCCCCGCGGAGAAGCGCGAGGCCCGTCTTCAGGAGATCTCCGCGGAGCGGAAAAAGCTCAAGAGCGAGATGGACGGGCTGGCCGCGCGGCGCGCCTCCTGGCTGAAGAAGCAGTCGGGGGCGAGGCGCGCGGATTCCTTCGACACGCGCCTGGTGGACGCGTTGAAGGCGCAGGCCGCGAAGAAAGGGATCGTCTACTAGCCGGGGCCTTCTAGAGCGACAGCGCGGCGGCGAGACCGCCGGGGTCCTTGACGGGCAGGTAGTGGTCGCCGGAGACGATCCGAGCGACGAACAGGCCGGACGGATCCGACAGCTCGGCGCCGGCCGGCGGCTCGGCCGCCGGGGACGGGATGCCGAGCGCCTCGAGGAGCAGCCGGCGGACCGGCCAGGTCAGGAGCTGGTCTTGGTCGGCGACGACGACGAGCAGGCGGACGCCGCGCGCGCGCAGACGCTGCGCGTCCGCGGGAGTGAAGTCGAGCCGTCCCACCGCCAGCGAGCGCCTCAGGATCGCCTCGTTCCAGTCCGGATGCCGGGCGTCCTCGCGCGCGCGGGCCTGCAGCGTCTCCCGCGTGCCGGGCCGGGAGGAAGACCAGCCGTGCTCGAGGTGCGGGCGCGCCGTGTCGAGGAAAGGCTGCACCGCGGCCGCGAACGCCCGCGCTCGCGTCTCCTCCCACGCGGCGCCCCCGATGGTGGAGACGGGCGCCAGCAGCGGGTTCCAGCGCGCGGCGTCCTGGAACGCGCGCGTCTGCGCGTCGACGGAGTCCAGCCAGCCGGTCGCCGCGGACAGCGCCTGCGCGGCGGCCTGATAGTCCGGACCCCAGGAGCCGGGGTCGCCCGCTCGGCGGCTGGTGGTGGTGACGAGGTCCACGCGCCCGCGGGAAAGGAGCGCGAGGGCTCGATCGACCTCGGGGTCGGCCTCGAGCTGGACCATGCGCTGGAAGGCGAGTCCGGCATAGGAGTGCAGGACGAGCGTCACGCCCTTGGAGCGGAAGCGCGCGGCGGTCTCGATCACGGCGCGCGCCAGATCGCGCGCGTCGGCGTCGAGCACGTCCGCCCCCCGGACCCAGCCGCTCGGCGGGTGCCCGCGCAGGCGCAGGTAGGCCTGGGCCCGGCGCGGGCGGGCGTCGGCCAGGGGGCGCAGGCTGTCCGCCATCGTGAGCCCGCCGACGAAAAGGGCGGGCGCGGCGGCCTGGACGGGTCCGCGCGTCTCGAAATGGAGAGGCGTGCCGTCCGCCGCGCTGGCGACCGGGGTCTCGCGCCAGCCTCCGAGGAAGGCGTCGCCGGGGGCGGCCGCCGCGGGGGCCGCGGCGGCGGGCGCCGCAAGACCGGGCGCGGCAGGCGCCGAAGCCGCGGGAAGGACGCTCAGTGAGGCGGCGGCGACCGGCGCCGGGACGAACGCCGGGGAGAGGCCGGCGGACAGGGAGGACGGCGCGGCGACCGGCGCGGCGGGCGCGAGCGACGTCGGGGCCGCGGGCAGGCGCACGACGGCGGCGGCGGAGACGGAGGACAAGACGAGGGCGATCGCGAGCATGCGTTAAGAATACCTATGATCGGCGTCAGTGTCATGAGGCGAAAGGCCCGGCGGCGCGAGCGAAGGGCCTAGACGCTTGGAACAAAAAGGGACAATCGACCGCGATCGCGAACGAAGCCGCGGGATTGTCCCTCGTCGAAGAACGCCTAAACTGGAGGTGCGAGCGGGATTCGAACCCGCGAATAATGGTTTTGCAGACCATCCCCTTGGACCACTTGGGTATCGCACCGTCAAGGGGATTATACAGAAATATCTAGGGCTTCTTCATCACTCCCGGCATGCCCTCGTCGGGCGGCACGGGAGCGGCGAAGTGGACCTTGTCGAAGCGCTTGAGCAGATGGTCCTGATGAGTGAGCTCGCGCAGGACGCCGAACAGCCGCTCCAGACGGTCGATGACGGTCGCTTGAGCCCGCGGGGTGAAGGCTTCCCCGCCGTCGACGAGGTAGGCGCGCCGGACCGGGTCCGCCATAGTCCGGCCGATCATCACGTTGCCGGGGCGCGGATCGACGAAGGAGAAGCCGGAGCGGGCGATGCGCAGGAACAGGTCCTGGAGCAGACCGTGCTCCTCGGAGCCGAAGGCGTCGTCCTCGAGCATGCGCTCGACGGTGTCGCCGTAGATCCGCTCCTTGACGAGGGCGGGACGGCCGTCCACCGTCCCCGAGCCGAGGATTCGCGGCCCGGCTCCGATGCTCGCGGCGGCGAGCGCGGCGTTCCGGTCCTTCTCCATGCGCCAGCGTCCCATCTCCGCGGGCTCGCCGAGCGCGCCGAGCTTGCGCGGCAGATCGGTCTTGACGATGGCGCCCTCGACGGAGGGATGGGGGTGGACCACTCCGAAGAAGCCTCGTCCGAGAGCGGGCGTCAGTTCGCCCCGCCAGAGAAGATCCTCGCCCTCGAGGACCGCTCCCTCGGGCGGCTCCACGGTCCCGGCGACGCGGCCGTCGAACAGAAAGGAGACGGAGGCGTCGAGGCGGGCGGCCCGGGCGAGCCCGGCCGCGTCGCCGAGCGGAGTGCGGCGCGCGGCGAGGGAGGGGATGTCGGTGCCGGCCAAAGCGGGGACGCGGATGAGCAGAGCGGCGGTCTCGCGGGTGTCGGAGAGGGCGCGCGCCAGCACGGACGCGGCGGCGCGCTCGGCCGGGTCGCCGGCGGCCATGGCCTTCAGGACCGCGGCGGCGGGGGCGGGGCCGGGCGACGGCGCGCGCGCGGCCGCGGCGATCCGCGCGGCTCCGTCGGCGAGGAGGCCGGCCAGGGGGCCGCCTCCCGGGCCGTCCGGGGAGAGCAGGGCCGGGTGGATCGAGGCCGAGGCCGCCGACGCCGGCAGCGGGATGACGCGGCCGGCCCGGACCTGGGCGCCGGCGGGGAGCGCCAGGAGGAGGGCCAGCGCCGGCGCGAGCGGGACGGTTCTCATCCCGATGAGTATGGGCGGAAAGTAATGCGCCGTCATGGGCCGAAAGAACTATTGAGCCCCGGGGTCAAAAGTATTAGTATCCATGATATGACCACTGGAGAATTCGGCGAGAAGACGTTCACGACGTTCGAGGTCGCGCGTCTGTGCGGCGTGTTCCACACGACCGTCATCAATTGGGTCAACAAGGGCAAGCTCAAGGCCCGCGTCACCCCCGGCGGCCACCGCCGCATCCCGCTCTCCGAGCTCATCGTGTTCATGAAGAAGTACGACATGCCGATCCCGTCGAACATCGAGGACCCGCACAAGCAGGTCCTCATACTCGACGACGAGCCGATGATGACGCGGCTGCTCGAGAAGGGCTTCACCAAGTACAAGGACCGCTACTCCGTGCAGGTCGCCAACAACCCCGTCGACGCGCTCGTCATCGTCGGCAAGAAGCTCCCGCACCTGCTCGTCGTGGACCTCATGATGCCCGTGATGGACGGCTTCCAGGTCTGTCAGATCCTCAAGTCGAACCCCGCGACGAAGGCGATGAAGATCGTCGCGATCTCCGGCAAGAAGCTCAGCGGGTCCCAGCAGGACTTCCTGTCGAAGAACTGCGACAAGTTCCTGCAGAAGCCGTTCGACATGAGCGACCTCGTCGGCGAGATCGACAAGCTCCTCAACTGAGCGACTTGAATCCGTAACGCCGGGGAAGCTACCCTGACGTCATGATCCGAGCCGCCCTCGTCGTCCTCGCCGCCTTCGCCGCCGCCTCCCTGCTGCCCAGCGCCCGCGCCTCGGACGCGCCCGCCTCTCCCGACGCGCGTTCCCGCGCCGACGTCCATTTCCTCGCCGGCTACGACCATTTCCGGGGCGGCCGCGCCGACGACGCGCGCCGCGAGTGGGCCGCCTGCCGCGAGCTCGACGAGAAGCACGATTTCTGCGAGTTCGGGCTGAGCGTGCTCGACGCGGGCGCGCCGAGGGCCGCCGCGGCGGGGCCCGAGGAGGCCGTCACCGCGGCGCCGCCGCATCCCGAGGCCAACCAGGCGTACCTGGAGGGCGTGGTCTATTACCAGAAGGGGGACTACGAGAAGGCGCGGGAGGCCTGGCACAAGGCGAAGGCGCTGGCGCCCGCCGGCTCGGACGTCGCCAAGGACGCGACGGCGGGCCTCGAGAAGCTCGCCGTCCTGTACGGGACGGCGCCGCAGACGGGGGACGCGGCCCCGAAGAGCCTGAAGACCGGCGCCGAGAAGAAGGACGAGCACCTGGCCCTGCAGACCTACTTCTCGGGGCTCATCCACTACCAGAAGGGCGACCTGGAGAAGGCCCGGGTCGAATGGAAGCGCGCGCTGTCCCTCGCTCCGAGGGACTCCTCCGTCGAGGCCGACGCGAAGGCCGCGCTTGCGAAGCTCGACAAGGACGAAGCCTCGACACGCCGCGACGGGAAGAAGTAGACTCACTTCATGAGCCACCCGCACCAGCCTCCGTCGTCCCAGCCCGCGCCCGAAGCCGCCGCTCCCGCCCTCGACCTGCGCGAGAAAGGCGGCATGAAGGACGGCCAGCCTCAGCTCTCCGACAAGCGCCTGTACATGCAGCTGACCGCGTTCAGCGGGTGCCGCGACGCCCAGCTCCTGATCAACGGCCTCATCGGCTGCGGCGTGGACTGCGTCCTCTACGAGGAGCTCAACGACCCGACCGGCGTCGCCGTGCTCGCGATGACCGAGACGCCCGAGCTGTTCGTCACCAAGCTCCGCCGCGACCTCGCGTCCGGGCCGTTCAAGGACCTCGAGGTCAAGCGGGAGTTCTCCATGCTCGGCCGCACCTACGCGAGCGGCTACGAGCCGAAGCTCGAGGACTGGCTCCTCCACCGCCCGCGCCGCATGGCGATGGACCCCGCGACGCCGTGGGCGGTCTGGTATCCGCTGCGCCGCACCGGCGCGTTCTCGCGCCTGTCGAAGGCCGAGCAGGGGCAGATCCTCAAGGAGCACGGCGTCATAGGACGCCAGTTCGGCGACATCGGCGCCGCCTCCGACATCCGCCTGGCCTGCCACGGCCTCGACAAGAACGACAACGACTTCGTCATCGGCCTCATCGGCAAGGACCTCACGCCGCTCTCGCAGCTCGTCGAGACGATGCGCCCGACCGTGCAGACCTCCCAGTACATCCAGAACCTCGGCCCGTTCTTCGTCGGCCGCGCGATCTGGCGCACCCCGCAGAAGGCGTAAGGAGACCGAGCATGGCCGCCCGAAAATTCCGCATCGCGATGTCCGAACGCTGCTTCCGCTTCAAGCCGGACGCCCTGCCGTCCCACGCCCCGCACAAGCCCGGCGTGTACGAGTTCGTGACCTTCGACGAGCAGCGCAACCCGCAGGTGCTGTTCGTCGGCGTCGCGCTGACCGGCTCGGTGTACGAGGCGCTCGCCGCGCACATGGACAACAAGGCCGCGCCGACCGCCGACCAGCTCTTCGCCGCCGCGAAGGACGTGTACTTCGACTACGTCGCCTCCGCCGACATCGCGGACGTCGACGAGCTCAAGGACATCGCCGGCGCCTTCGTCGCCAAGCACAAGCCCCGCTTCAACACCGGCCCCGCGCCGTCGTCGGGCAGGCACGCGTCCGTCGAAGTCGAGGAAGTCGACTAGGTGGAGCTGTCCTCGTTCCCGGCGCTGAACGCCTCGCTCAACGCGACCTGCGCCGTCCTGCTTCTGACCGGTTGGGCGCTGATCAAGACGGGCCGCCGCGAGGCGCATCGCTGGACCATGGTCGCGGCCTTCCTGTGCTCGGCTTTGTTCCTGGCCTGCTACCTGTGGTATCACTTCCACGTGGGCTCGGTGCGCTTCCAGAAGACGGGGACCATCCGGACCGTGTATCTGACGATCCTGCTGACCCACACCGTTCTCGCGGTCGTGGTCCTGCCCCTGATCCTGCGGACGCTTTTCCTCGCGGCCAAGGGCCGGTTCGAGGAGCATCGCCGCGCCGCGCGCTGGGCCTTCCCGGTCTGGCTCTATGTGTCCGTCACGGGCGTCATCGTGTACGGGATGCTCTACCGCCTGTAGGCGGCGCCAAAGGACCCGCCTCCCCTTGGGCCCATTGTCGAGGCGCTCCTGCGTCTTCCGAACCTGCCGTCTCGACGGCGGAGCGCCTAGACTGTAGTCATGCGTCTTTCCGCGCCGCTGGCCGCCGCCTTGATCGGACTGTCGCTTCCCGCGCACGGCTCCGCCGGGTCCGCGTTGGCCGTCCTGCCGGACTCCCTTCTCGGTCTCGTCCCGGCCCCGGTCGCCGCGCCCAAGCCCACCCTCGTGCCGACGAAGCGGTTCGAGGACGTGGTCGTGGAGCTCGTCGACGAGCTCTCGGCCAAGGACCCCGCCCTGTTCGCCGAGATCCGCGCCGAGGAGGCCCGCATCCGCGCCCTGCCGACGCGCGAGCGGCGCGCCGCGGCCGTCGAGGCCGCTTACCCGCTCCTCGAGCGGGCCCTCGACCAGTCCGCCGCGGACGGCAAGCTCAGCGCCGAGGGCGCGGCGAACTGGGCGGCGTTCCGCGCCCAGGCGAAGGAGGCCATCGCCGCCGGCGCCTTGTTCGAGACGGCGCAGTTCGCGGGCAAGGCCTTCGACGACAGGGTCCGCCGCCTGCTCGACCAGGGCAAGACGGTCCTCGACCCGGACCGGAAGCTGCCCGAGACCAAGGCCGAGTACATGCGCCTGTCGGAGAGGATCCACGCCAAGCTCTCCGTTCCGGGCAACTCGACGGCCCTGACGACGCGGCAGATCGACCAGGCCTTCGCGCTGGCCGGACAGGAGTTCGGCATACGGCCCGATTTCCTCAAGTACATGGCGAAGACCGAGTCGGGCCTGCGCCAGACGGTCCCGTCGAACCCCGCGGCCTCGGGCATCATGCAGATCGAGCGGGTCCACGCGGCCGCCTACGCCGGCGAGAGGAACGTCGAGAACGATACCATCACGAACATCGTCTTCGGAGGCCTGCTCCGGGCGCAGACGGACCGGGAGATCGCGCGGCGCTTCGCGGGCGCCGGCCTGGCGCTGCCGAGCAACCCGCGCGTCGTCGAGTTCCTGGGCGACCTCGCCTACAACCGCGGCCCCGGGCTGCTGCGGCACGTCGCGCGGTTCGCCGCGGAGCAGGAGATCGACGTGAACCGGTTCGCCGACTACGTCGGCGGCCCCGGGGGCTCCTACGAGATCCGCGACGGCGGGAAGTCGCTCGTGGTCATCCCCGGCCCGGGCACGGAGATCGACAAGACGGGGAGGAACTCCGTGCTGGCGAAGTCGTCGGAGGCCGTCGGCCGGGTCCAGTTCAGCAAGAAGCTGGCCATGGGCCTCGGCGACCGCAACGGCGACGGCCGCGTCGACCATCTCGACGTCTGGCTGACGCGCGGGATCAAGTACCTCGGCGACCCCAAGCTGCAGTCCTAGGGGCTCAGGTCGAGAAGGACTTGCCGCAGGAGCAAGTCGAGGTCGCCTGCGGGTTCTTGACGGTGAACCCCGACTTCATCAAGGTCTCCTCGTAGTCGACCTGCGATCCGCCGATGAAGAAGTCCGCCTTCGGGTCCACGACGGTCTTCGCGCCGAACGCCTCGTGCACGAGGTCGCCGGCGGCGATCTCGTCGGCGACGACGAACTCGTAGCTCATGCCCGAGCACCCGCCGGAGCCGACCTTCACGCGCAGGACCGGCTGCAGGCCTTTCTTGGAGGCCAGGGCGACGATCTTCTTGGCGGCGCGCTCGGTCAAGGTGACCATGTCGATCAGAACTGCTTGGACTTGCCGCAGCCGCAGGAGCCCTTCTCGAGAGGGTTCTTGATGCGGAAGCCGGAGCTGGTCTCGTCCTCGGCGTAGTCGATCGTCGCGTCGGCGATGAACTTGAGGCTCGCCTCGTCGACGATGACGTCGAAGCCGGCCTGGGGGAGGATCTTGTCGGCGGGCTTCTTGTCGTCGAAGCCGATGCGGTACTCGTAGCCGGCGCAGCCGGACTCGGCCACGCTCAGGCGGAGGGACTTGCCGTGCGCGGTCTCCTCGGACTTGATGAAATCGGTGATCTTCTCGGCGGCTTTCGGCGTGATGGTGAGCATGGTCTCTCCTAGGTGATTGAAACCCGACTAAAATGGTCGTATATACAGTATAAGCTTAAGAAGGGTCCGAGTCAAGGAGAGACATCATGAAGGGATTCGCCTTTTTCGTCGTCGCGGTCGCCGTCCTCGTCTTGCCCGCCGCCGCGCAGGACGCGTCTTTGGCTCTGGTCTCCGGCCCGGTCTCGATCCTGGCCGGCGGAGCGGAGCGCTTCGTCAAGGCCAAGGGGGGAGAGCAGCTCCTGTACGGCGACACGGTCCGCGTCGGCAAGGGCGGCGTCGCGCATCTGATCTTGGGGGATCGCGGCGCCGTTCTCCTGCGCGAGGAGTCGCTGCTGACCCTTCAAGGCTCGCCGCGGCGCACGACCTTGGCGGTCAAGTTCGGGGAGTTCCTGATCGGCCTGAAGAAGGGCCTCGAGCCGGGGCAGTCTTTCAAGGTGCGCACGCCCGCGGCGGTCGCGGCGGTGCGCGGGACCTTGTTCTGGGGCAAGTCCGACAAGGCGGACCAGAGCGCCGCCTACGCGGGCTTCGGCCATGTCGTGGCGGTGACGGCCCAGGGCAAGACCGTCCTCGTGGAGCCGGGCAAGACGGTGACCGTCGCCTTCGGACAGGCGCCCGCCGACGCGGTGCCGAGCACGGTCGGGCTCGAATACGCGAACCACTTCGCGATCGACGGGGGCGTGCAGGGCCTCGGGGACCTGGCCGAGACCGACAAGCTCGGGAAGTAGCCCCGGCGAAGTCCCGTCCGGGCGTAAACTTGACGGGGATTTGATGGCGGACGCGCGTCGCCGCGGGCTACACTGGCCTTAGCGACGCACGGAGCCTCCATGCATCATCCCCGCACCTTGCAGAGACCGTACCAGCGCGTTCCGCGCCCGCGTCCGCCCGTCGCCGAGCCGCCCGGCTTGGACTGGGGCGCCTCCGGCTGGGCCGGCCTTGGAGCCGGCGCGGCCTTCATCCTGATCCAGACCTTCATCGGGCTGGTCTTCGGCTCCGGAGGAGCCACCGAGGCGGTGCGCCGCCTCGCCTCGATCGCGCTCGGCGAGTTCGTCCTGTCGGACGGCACGCCGTTCACCGCGCTCGTGTTCTTCGCCGCGGCCGCGGTGCACATCCCGCTGTCGCTGCTCTACGCGCGCTTGCTGGCGGCGATGATCCACGGGCTGGAGATGCCGCGCGCTCTCGAAGTGGGAGCGGTGTTCGGCACGGCGCTCTACTTCGTGAACTATCACCTGATCTCGGGGATCTTCCCGTGGTTCGTCTCGGCGCGCGGCCCGGGGGCGCTCATCGCGCATCTCGCCTTCGGTCTGCTGACGGCCTGGATCTACACGAGCCTGACGGCCCGGTCGAGGTCACGCCAAGCGCCCTGACCTCAGGTAGGCGAGCAGGCGCGTCCGCTCGAGCAGGCCGTAGCGCTTCGCCAGGCGGTGGAGGACGGCCAGGCCGGCGATCTCGCCGGCGACGTTCCACAGGGTGAGCCAGCTTATGACAGGCCCGCGCACGGGCGGCGGAAAGCCGCCGAGCAGGGGCCACAGCAGGACGGCGGGGCTGGGGTGGAGCCACATGCTGTCGAGCAGGAAATGGCCGGCATAGCAGCCCCACAGCACGACGGCCGACCTCGGCCGCCGCTTCCAGAGGAGCAGCGCCGCCAGCACGAGCAGCGAGAACGCCGTCGTGTGGCCGAAGCCGCGCGTGTTGTGCGAGACGAGGGCCGGAAAAAGGTGCCGCACCGGCTTGTCGATGAGGTCAGGGGCCCACGCCAGCAGGACCGCCCAGCGCAGATCGACGTCCCGGTCGACGGCGCGGACGGCCGCGACCGTCAGGCCGGCGTGGCCGAAGACGAACACCGCGTCAGCGCAGCTGGCCGCCGATCCAGTAGAGCAGCGCGACGGCGGCGATCGCCGCGGCCAAGGTCAGCGCGCCGAGCACGCCGGCTCCGGCCAGCGCGCCGACGAGGAGCCACCCGGCGAGGCCGAGGGGCGTCCACGAGGTGGCGAGCATGATGCCGAGGCCGATCACCGCGCCGGCGACGCCCCACGCGAAGAACGACAGGGCGGTCTTCTTCGAGGAGCGCCAGGCGCGGTCCCAGCGGCGCTGGGCGTCCTGGTCGACGACCGGCTCGGGGATCGGGCCGCCGCTCTTCGCGGAGCGATAGGCCGCGACGAGGCTGCGGAACCAGCCGACCCAGCCCGCGATCGTCGCCGCGAACGCCGCGGCGATGGTGGCGGGGAGGATGTTGGCCATGCGGATCCAGCCGTCGGAGACGGCGGCCGAGCCCTCGGGGAACTGGAAGCGGTCGGTCAGCTGGTTGAGGCGCTGCATCTCGGCGCGCAGGGCGCCGTAGGTCCAGTGGTCGAAGAACTTCTGGACCGGCCCGCCGATCTCGGCGAAGCGGAACGCCAAGGAGACCGACGCCGTCAGCGCGTAAGGCAGCGCGGCGAGCACGCCGGCGACGACCCCGACCAGGCCGAACGCGACGCCGAGGACGAGGGCGACGGCCTTGAGCAGCAGGTTGCCGAGGAAGCCCAGGGCCCCCGCGTGCTTGAAGTCGTCGGCGACGACGTGCTTGAAGTACGGGCGGCCGAGCAGCAGCGCGCCGAAGGCGGCCGAGCCGACGACGCCCGACACGAGGCCGGCGAGCAGGCCGAACGCGAAGGGCACGACGCGGCGGATCACCTTCATCAAGGTCTCGAAGGCGGTGCGCAGGAAGGGCAGGATCTCGTAGACGACCTGACGCGCGCCCTCGTAGGCGGCGACGGCGCCCGCGGCGGCGACGCCGAAGACGGCGCCCGCGACGCCCCAGACGGCGCCGAGGACGGCGCCGGGGATCGCGTAGAGCGGAGCCAGGCCGACGGCCTTGCCGGCCGCGGTCCAGTAGCCGAGCGAGCGGCCGAAGCCGGCTTTCGCGTGGTCGACGACGCTCGGGACCAGGCGCGTCCACAGCACGGGTTGGGACACGGCCAAGCCGGCGGACAGGCCGAGGACGGGGACCGCGGCGTAGACGGCCGCCGCGGCGAGCCACAGCTTCCAGCCCGCGAGAGCGGCGAGCAGAGGCGCGCCGAACGCGATCGCGGCGTAGATGCCGGCGGCGAGGCCGAGCGCGCCGGTCAGGGCGGCGAGCCACACCGGAGGCTTGCCGACGGGCTTCTGCTCGGCTTTATCGGAAGGAGTCGCGGCCGACTCCTCGGACGACGCGGGCGCGGCTTCGGGTTTGGACTCGGCCCGCTTCGCGTCGGCGAGGCTGCGGACGTAGGCGACGCCGCCGGAGACGACGAGCGCGATCGTGGAAGGGATCGCGGCGAGCAGGAAGCTCGCGGAACGGACGTACAGGCGCCAGATCGGCATCTCCGCGCCTTCTCCGGAGAGCGTGATCTTGACCACGCCGGCGGCCCGCTTCAGCGCGTTCGGGAGCGAGCGGCGCTCCCAGTTCTTGAAATAGGCCTCGGACTTCTCGCCGGTGCCGGCCCAGCGCACGCCGAGGGCGAGGCCGTGGGTGAGGGCGACGGGGATGCCGGCGATCATGCCGACGGCGAAGGAGCCGGCGAACGCGGCCAGCGCGGGCACGACGAGAGTCAGGCCCATCAACACGCCGGCGCCGATCTGCGCCTCGGACGGGCGCTCGGTGCCGTTCTTGTCCTCGCGCTCGAAGATTTCCTGTACGGGGCGGAACAGGTTCGAGGCGACGAACCAGCCCGACTTGAACACGCCGAAGACCGTGCCGAACACGAAGCCGAAGACGAACGGGACGATGTCCTTGAGGACCTCGACGGCCCAGTTGAGGAAGCGCTTGAGGGCGGGGAGGAACTGGGTGATCACGGCCATGAAGCCGGCCCACGCGGCGGCGACGGCCTTGGAGGCGGCGGCCTGCGCGGCGCCGACGACGGCGGACGGGACCGCGGCGATCGCGCCGACCACGGTCGGGACCGCGAGCGCCGCGACGGATTCCGACGCGCGCGGGACGGCGTCGCCGCGAAGGGCGGCGGCCGTGCGGGCGCCGGCGTCGCGCCAGCCCCCGAAGGCCTGCTTGGCGGCCAAGGAGCCCTCGGCGATCGCGCCGGAGACCGAGCCCGACCACGCCTGCGGCTGGCTCAGCGCCAGGCCCGCGCCGCCGCCGATGACGGCGGCGGCCGCGAGAATGCCGAGGTCGAGCAGGGCCAGGGGTGCCACGAGGAAATAGAGGGCGGCGGCGACGCCGGCGGCGGCGCCGAGCGTGCCGAGCACGGCGGGCAGGACCACTCCGGCGCGCGGCGCGACCGGCGTCTCGGAGCCCTTCTCGTCCTTGCGGTCGGTGCCGTCCGGGCTGCGCAGGTCCTCGCCGCGGTAGGCAGCGCGCGACGCGCGGACGATGGTCGCGATCGACACGAAAGGCAGGAACAGCGCCGTGTACAGGGAGATCGCGGTCCCGTTGAGCACGCGGGTCACGCGGGCGGAGAGCGACAGGTTTTCCGCGGCGAGCGGGAAGCCGCGGTCGAGCAGCGCCGTGAGGCCGCCGTCGTTCTTGACCGCCTTCATCCAGAGCTTGAAGAACGTCTCGCCCTTGTCGCTGAGGCCGGACCACTTGAAGGCCAGCTCGAGGGCGCCCATCACGACGTGCACGGGGCTCGAGACGAGGCCGATCACGGCGCCGACGGCGCCGGTGACGAGGATCGCGGCGAGCGCGGCCAGCTGCGTCAGCCGGTAGCCGATCCAGCCGGGGACGGAGACGGCCTTGTAGTCGCTGGTGAACGCGTCGCGGCCGATCGGGCCGGCGAGGACGGCGGCGCCCGCCGCCGCTCCGAAGAAGGCGGTCTTGAGGCCGCCGACGATGAGGCCACCGGCGAAAGGGAAGATGCGCACGACGAGCCGGCCGAGGAAGCGGAACACGCGCGCCATCCACGGGAGGAAGCC
Source organism: Elusimicrobiota bacterium (assembly GCA_016182905.1). Classification (NCBI taxonomy): domain Bacteria; kingdom Pseudomonadati; phylum Elusimicrobiota; species Elusimicrobiota bacterium. The sequence goes on along the minus strand of JACPFR010000038.1, from coordinate 14,502 downwards.
GACGATGACTTCGCGAGCCCCGCGGAACGCCGCGAGGAAGGGCGTGCCGATCAGCCGGTAGGCGGCGCCGAGGACGAAGGCGACGGGCGACATCACGTAGCCGGCGAGGACGAACAGCCAGGCGATGACGGGGTACTTCAGGATGTTCGCCGGGAGGTCCCTCTTCATGGCCTCGTCGGTCGAGCCGCCGCGCAGGACGGAGTCGAAGATCAGGCCGAAGCGGGCCCAGAAGCGGAAGGTCATCGCGCCGGCGGAGAGGGAGCTGTTCTTGAGGTCCGCGGGGAAGCCCTTCCAGGTCTCGACGGAGAAGGCGGCGAAGCCGGCGAGGGTCCCGAGCGTGATCCAGGCGGCGGTCAGGGCGAGGGCGGGGACGGCGATGAAGGGGGCGAGGAAAGAGCCCAGAACGGCGACGGCCCAGGCGGAGGTGTACCAGGCGGCGGCGCCGCCGAGGGCGGCGAGGCCGAGGCCGATGCTCACGCGGGAGCGGCTGGGGGCGGAGGGGGTCTCGTTATTAGAGGGAACGGGCGGCTGGGCATCGGATTTGGACGCGGCGGAGAGGGCCGACGGGGCGAGCGCGGACGGAGAAAGATCGCCGATGGACGCGGCGGCGGGGACGGCGAGGGTTCCTTTATAAGAGACGGAGCCGTCGAAAAGACGCGACAAGGCGGTCAAGAGGGCCGAGGATTCCGTGGCCGTACCTTCCGACGCGGGCGCGGTCTTCTCGGCGGCGATCCTCGACAAGAAAACGCCGGTCTCGACGAGCGCGGAGGCGGACTCCCGCGCCATGGCCGGCGTGCGGAGCGCGACGGGCTCGGCGGCGATGACGGCAACGGATTTCGCCGCTGCAGGAAGGGTAGAGGGCTTGAAGGAAAGGGGAGTGACCGGAATGGCCGGGGTTTGCGCGGCTTGATTTATCTTAACGGCAACGGAAGGGGTAACCAAATTCGGAACGGCGTTCGGAGCGGACAGGGACGCGTTCAGGCCCAGAACGGCGTTCGGAGTCATGACGGCGCTTGCGGACGGCAACGACATCTCCACTCTCACGGGGGCCACGCCGCTCGAGGTTCCGGCGGCCGTGCCGGCCGCCGTTCTCACTTGAGCGATAGCTTCATAAACGCTCAGGCCGGGAGCGGTTTGGATCAAAACAAGAGAGAGAAACGAAGAGACAAAACGGCAGATAAATGAGCGATTGAAGTTGGCCATGGCCCGATTCTAGCGCGTAAGCTTTGTTATCCGTACGGGTCCGGAGGCCTAAGACGCCGAGAGTATATGTCCCATACATTTCTGGGACCCGCCTAGGACCCTGGCACCCTGGACTTGGCCGGGAGAAGATTCGTAAGATATTTCTCGACGGAGGAGGCCCGAAGGCGGCGATATAAGTCGCCCCGGGATAATCCGTCATGAACAAAAATCGAATGGAGGGAAGATGACCCCCAGACAGCATGGAGCCGTGAATCCGATGACCGCCAAGTCCAAGTCCCGCTCCGCCGCTCCCGCCCGCCCCAAGGTCTCCGACTACTACGGCTGCAACGTGTTCGGACTCGAGACGATGAAGCTTCTCCTGCCCAAGGAGACCTTCCGCAAGGTCCAGGAAGCCGCCGCGAAGGGCGAACGCCTCGACCTCGACTCCGCCAACGCCGTGGCCTCGGCCATGAAGACGTGGGCGATCCAGAAGGGCGCCACCCACTATTGCCACTGGTTCCAGCCGCTGACCGGCGCCACCGCCGAGAAGCACGACGCGTTCATCGACCCGACCGGCCACGGCAAGGTCCTCGAGACCTTCACCGGCGCGATGCTCACCCAGGCGGAGCCGGACGCGTCCTCGTTCCCGTCGGGCGGCCTGCGCGTGACGTTCGAGGCGCGCGGCTACACGGCGTGGGATCCGACCTCGCCCGCGTTCATCCTCGAGGGAGAGACCGGCTCGACCTTGTGCATCCCGACCTGCTTCGTCTCGTACACCGGGCACGCTTTGGACACGAAGACCCCGCTGCTGCGCTCGATCACCGCGCTCAACAACGCGGCGCTCGGCGTCCTGTCTCTGTTCTCGAGCGACGCGAAGAAGGTCGTCGCGACGCTCGGCGCCGAGCAGGAGTACTTCCTGATCGACAAGGAGTACTACGACGCGCGCCCCGACCTCCTTCTCGCCGGCCGCACCTTGTTCGGGGCCTCCTCCCCGAAGGGCCAGCAGCTCGAGGATCATTACTTCGGCGCCATCAAGGACCGGGTACTCTCCTTCATGACGGACTTCGAGAGCGAGTGCTTCAAGCTCGGCATCCCGCTGAAGACGCGCCATAACGAGGTCGCCCCGCATCAGTTCGAGTGCGCCCCCGTCTTCGAGGAAGCCAACGTCGCCGTCGACCACAACCAGCTCGTCATGGACATCATGAAGCGGGTCGCGGAGCGCCACGGTCTCGCCGCGCTGACCTACGAGAAGCCCTTCGCGGGCGTCAACGGGTCGGGTAAGCACAATAATTGGTCTCTTGGGACCGATACCGGTAAAAACCTGCTCTCGCCGGGCGCGACGCCGCACGAGAACCTGCAGTTCCTGACCTTCCTGGTCTCGATCATCAAGGCCGTCCACACGCACGGACTGCTGCTGCGCGCGGCGATCGCCTCCTCCGGCAACGACCACCGCCTCGGCGCGAACGAGGCCCCGCCGGCGATCATGTCGATCTTCCTCGGCGCCCAGCTCACGAGCGTCCTCAACGACCTCGAGAAGGGCGTGACCTCGAAGGGGACCGACCCGCAGTGGATCTCGCTGGGCATCGACCACATCCCGGCGGTCATCAAGGACAACACCGACCGCAACCGGACCTCGCCCTTCGCCTTCACCGGCAACAAGTTCGAGTTCCGCGCCGTCGGCGCGTCCGCGAACAACGCCATCCCGATGTCGACCCTCAACACCATCGTCGCGGGCCAGCTCATCGCGACGAAGAAGGACATCGACGCGGCGCTCAAGAAGGGCAAGACCCTCAAGGAAGCCGTGACGAGCGTCCTGCGCCAGTACTACGCGGAATCGAAGGCGGTCTGCTTCGAGGGCAACAACTACTCGGAAGAGTGGGTCAAGGAAGCCGAGAAGCGCGGCTTGCCGAACCAGAAGACCACGCCCGCGGCCCTCAAGGGCTTCGCGCTGAAGAAGTCCGTCGCCCTGTTCGCCAAGCTCGGCGTGCTCACCGAGGAGGAGACGCACTCCCGCTACCACATCCTCCTCGAGAAGTACGCCAAGGACATCGACATCGAGGCCAAGCTGATCCTCGAGATGACGGGGACCCTGTTCGTCCCGGCCGTCGTCGAGTACCAGAACGAGCTGTCGAAGACCTTGGCCTCGCTCTCGTCGAACGGCATCAACGCGCCGGCCCAGGCGTCTTTGCTGCGCTCGATCTCGGAGAAGGTGGAGCGGGCGCTGACCGGCGTCGACGATCTCCAGGCCGCGCTGGCCAAGGCCGACGCGGAGGCCGACGTCGAGAAGAAGGCCCTCGCGTACTGCGAGAAGGTCAAGCCCTACTTCGACAAGATCCGCGTCGAGGTCGACGGGCTCGAGCTTCTGATGCCGGCCGCCACGTGGCCGCTTCCGAAGTACCGCGAGATGCTGTTCCTGATGTGAGGAGCTTTATGTCCATGAAAGACGAGGTTTTGAAGGCGTTGTCGACGTGCATCGAGCCGGAGCTCCACAAGGACATCGTGACGCTCGGCATGGTGCAGAACCTCGTCGTGGAAGGGGGGGTGGTGAGCTTCGACTACGTGCTCACCACCCCCGCCTGTCCGCTCAAGGGCATGATGCAGCTCGAGGCGGAGGAGGCGGTCAAGAGGGTCGCGGGCGTCAAGTCGGTCAAGATCAACATGACCGCGTCCGTGAGGAAGGACATGCGCCTCGAGAACATCCTGCCGCCCGGCATCAAGAACCTGATCGCCGTCGCCGCCGGCAAGGGCGGCGTGGGCAAGTCCACCGTGGCCTCGAACGTCGCAGTTGCGTTGTCTATGGAGGGCTCACGGGTCGGCCTTCTAGACGCGGACATCTACGGCCCGAACCAGCCGCAGATGATGGGCGTCTCCGGCTACAAGCCGATGGCCGACGGCGACAACAAGATCGAGCCCGCCGTGAACCACGGCGTCAAGGTCATGTCCATGGGCTTCCTCATGGACCCCGACGCCCCGGTCATCTGGCGCGGCCCGATGCTGCACGGCGCCATCACCCAGTTCCTCAAGGACGTGAAGTGGGGCGAGCTCGACTACCTCGTCCTCGACCTCCCGCCGGGCACCGGCGACGTCCAGCTCACCCTGTGCCAGACCGTGCCGATCGCGGGCTCCGTCATCGTGACGACGCCGCAGTCGATCGCCCTCTCCGACGTGCGCAAGGCCGTGGCGATGTTCAAGAAGCTCAACGTGCCCATCCTCGGCGCGATCGAGAACATGTCCGGCTTCATCTGCCCGCACTGCTCCAAGGAGAGCAAGATCTTCGCCGAAGGCAGCTCGGCCGCCCTCAAGAAGAACTGGGGCATCGACCTCCTGGGCGCCATCCCCCTCGATCCCAAGGTCGGCCAGGCGAGCGAGGACGGCACGCCCATCGTCCTGTCCCACCCCGATTCGGCTCCCGCGAAGGCTCTCCGCGAAGCCGCCCGCAAAGTCGCCGCTCAGGTCAGCATCCGCAACGCGACCGTCAAGCCGCTCGAGATCAAGCTCGTCAAAGCCTAATCTGGTGGTGTCAGGCATTCCGCTTTTTTCACTTTGCCGGACAAAGTGAAAAAAGCGGAATGCCTGACACCAAGATAACAGGAGAAACCGACAAATGACCACCGCCACCGCCGCGCCCGAGACGACGCCGATTAAGGTCGGAGCCGTCGCCCCTGACTTCAAGCTGCCCGATTCCGAGAAGAAGGAGTGGACGCTCTCCGAGTTCAAGGGCAAGAAGCCCGTCGCCCTGTTCTTCTATCCGCTCGACTTCTCTCCGACCTGCTCCAAGGAGAACGCGTGCTTCTCCCAGGACCTTTCGCGCTACGAGAAGTACGCGCAGGTGTTCGGCATCTCTGTCGACTCCGTGTGGTCGCACAAGGCGTACAAGGCGCAGATGGGCCTGAAGCACACGCTCCTGGCCGACATGCACCGCGCCGCGATCAAGGCCTACGGCCTGTTCCACCCGGGCGGCAACATCTCTCAGCGCGCGACCGTGCTCGTCAACTCCGCCGGGACCGTGGCCTTCGTGAAGGTCGAGGGCGACATCACCAAGGAGCGCGACTACAAGGAGCTCGAGGCCGAGCTCGCCAAGCTCAAGTAATCGGAAGGCTCGAAAGAAAGGCCCCGCGGCGCATCGCCGCGGGGCCTTTTATTTTCCCTTGCAGGCGTCGGTCGCGAAGGCGAGGACGTGCCCGTCGGGGTCGAGGCTGTAGGCCGCGTCGTGGTATCTCGAGACTTCGCGCCGCCCCTCAAAAAGTCCCATTTGGTAATATGCGGGCACCTCTATGAAATCCTCCCTCGATCCCAGGACCCTGACCGTGCTCGTCACCGGCGCCACCTCCGGCTTCGGCGAGGCCGTCTGCCGCCGCTTCGTCAAAGAGGGCGCTAAGGTGATCGCGACGGGCCGCCGCGAGGACCGGCTCAAGGCCCTCAAGAAGAGCCTGGGCAGGCGCTGCTGCGCGTCGGTGTTCGACGTGCGCGACCGCCGTCAGACCGAGGCCGCGCTGGACGCGCTGCCCAAGGAGTTCAAGAAGATCAACGTGGTCGTCGCCAACGCGGGCCTGGCGCTCGGCCTCGGGCCGGCGCACGAGGCGAGTCTCGACGACTGGGACACGATGGTCGCGACCAACATCAACGGCCTGCTGTACACCGTGCGGGCGACCTTGCCCGGCATGGTCGCGCGCGACGAGGGGCACGTGATCCTGCTCGGCTCGACGGCGGCGGATTTCCCTTATCCGGGCGGGAACGTCTACGGCGCGAGCAAGGCGTTCGTCAAGCAGTTCGGCCTGAACCTGCGCGCGGACCTGCTCGGGTCCAACGTGCGCGTGACCAGCGTCGAGCCCGGCCTCGCGGAGACGGAGTTCTCGCTCGTGCGCTTCCACGGCGACGCCGCGCAGGCCGCCGCGCCCTACAAGGGGCTCGAGCCGCTGTCGGCGGACGACGTCGCGGAGACGATCTACTGGTCGGCCGTCCTGCCCCGGCACGTCAACGTCAATCGTCTCCAGATCATGCCGGTGATGCAGGCGTTCGGGCCGTTCGCGTTCAAGAGGAAGGGCTGACCGCGACGCGGCCGACGCGGCAGGGTCCCGCGCCGGCATCCTGCTCGCGGCTCTTCACCGCGAGAACGCCTCACGCTTGATCATCGAACGCAACTGATCCCTCAGGCCCGGCTCACTCTTGAAGCCGTGCTTGTTGACCGCATGATACTCCGCGATCTCCATCACCTCGTCCTCCGTTCCGCTGAAGGACAAGGAGCATTTCGTCTCGGGATAGTCCCGGCAGTCGATGGTCACCCGCTCTTTGCGGTCCATAACCTCACCCCCCGGACGGGGCCTTTCGTCGGGGCCCCGCTCTCATCGATAGTGTAGCTCCGCCTCGAGGATCGGAGATGTAAAGAAATTGCCTCGGACGCAATTGGTAAGATCGCGCATGCCCGAACTGCCCCTCGCGCTGCGCGAGTCCGCCCGGCGCGGGCGCTGGACCCCGGAGCGGACGGCCCGCCTGGCCGCGGAGCTGCCCAAGGTCGAGACGCATCTGCACCTGGACGGGGCCCTGTCGCCGGAGACGGTGCGCCGGCTCGCCGACGCCGCCCCGGGCTCGCCGCTGCGCGGCCTGAGCGCGGAGGAGATCCGCGCGAAAGTCGTCGTGGACCAGCCGCGTGCCAGCCTCGGCGAGGTGCTCGACGCCTTTCACGCCTACTACCCTCTGCTCCGCACGGCGGAGGCCGTGGAGCTGAGCGCCTACGAGATGCTGCGCGACTGCGCGCGGCAGAACATACTGCACGTCGAGGCGCGCTTCGCCCCGTCGCTGCAGAGGACCGCGGAGTTCCCGATGGAGGAGGTCCTCTCGGCCGCCCTGCGCGGCCTCGCGCGAGGCGAAAAGGATTTCGGCGTGAGCAGCGGCGTGATCATCTGCCTGCTGCGGCCGTTCTCCGTCGTGGACCGCGAGGCGAACGAGGACATGGCGGAGCTGGCCGTGCGGCACGCGGGCCGCGGCGTTGTGGGGCTCGACGTGGCCGACGCGGGCCCCGGGGACGAGAGGCTCTCGGAGTACGGGGGCTGGCTGCGGCGCGGGCGCGCGGCGGGGCTCGGTCTGACCGCGCACGCCGGCGAGTCGCCGCGGGGAGGGGAGATCGAGGACGCGCTCGAGATCGGCGTGGACCGGATCGGCCACGGGATCATCCTGCGCGAGCGTCCGGACCTGCTCCGGGAGCTCGTCCGGAGGGGGATCGTCGTGGAGGTCAATCCCACGTCGAACCTGAGGACGGGCGCCGTGGCCTCGTACCGGGAGCATCCGGTGCGCGCCTGGAAGGACGCAGGCCTGCTGACGACGCTCAGCACCGACGACCCCGGCGTGTTCGGCATCGACCTCGCCCACGAGTACGAGGCGCTGTCCCGGGACGCGGGATTCTCCGCCGAGGAGCTGCTGGAGCTGTCGTGGAACGGGATATGGTCGCTGTTCCTGCCGGAGGCGCGGCGACGCGGGCTGGCCGCGCGCTTCGAGCGGGGGGCGGCGGCGGCCCTTGATTAATCCCGCCGCGGGGCTATAATTCAGACTGCGGCCATGAAGAACATCCTCGACCAGCCCGAAGAAGAAGTCCCGCCCCTGGATCCCAAGAAGGTCTTCCTGTTCGGGGTCCTGCTCGCGATGATCGTGCTGGCGGGCTGGCGTTTCTGGCGCGCCCAGAAGGCCGTGGCCGAGGTCGCCGAGGCGTCGAAGGATTACCGCAAGCTGTTCCCCGCGCGCGACTTGGAGGCCCCGCCCGCCCCGCCGCCGCTGCCGAAGCCGCTCGTCCCGGCCGCGGCGCCGGCGTCGGGCATCGGCATGCTCAAGATCGACGACGACATGCGCCAGCAGGCTCCGCCTTCGGCGGAGCCGCCGGCCGTCGCGGATGCGCCGGTCGAGGCGGCCGCCGCCCCCGCCCCCGTGAAAGCCGCGGAGACGGCGCCGGCGCCGAAGCCCGCGAAGAGGGAGTTCGTGCGGCCGCGCCTCAACGCCGGCGCGTTCTCCAGGCTCAACGGGGGCGCGGGCTTGTCCGGCGGCTCGATGGGCGGGGGCGGCACCGCCGCGCCCGCGGCCCCGGCCGTCCCCGCGATCCCCGCGGCCGAGAAGAAATAGTCTACTTGGACGGCGCGGACGGCAGGCTCGCCTTCACGCTGGCGGACAGCCCCAGGACCTTGTCCACGTATTCCTGGGAGTGGTTGTAGCCCCAGATGGAACCGGCGACGTTCTTGGAGTAGCCGTGCGCCCGAAGGTAGTTGCCCACGGAGTAGGCGGCGTCGCCGAATTCGAAGGGATCGCGCTTGCCGCCGTCGGGGGAGCGGGAGAGGGCCTCCCAGCTCGTGGGCAGGAATTGAGGGATGCCCATCGCCCCGGCGTAGGAGCCGCGGACCTGGCCGGGGCTCAGGCCGCCGAGGTTTCCTTGGGCCGACAGGCGGGCGAGCGCGGCGAGGTCCCGGCCGGCCTGCCGCGCCTGCTTCGTGGGACGGCCGTCGGGCCCCGTCCGCTCGCTGATGGCCTTCAAAGTCGCCGGGAGGGGATACTTCCCCGTGTTGCGGCCCCAGCCCGTCTCCACGCCGAGGATGCCGAGGATGTGCTCGGGCTTCACGCCGAAGTCCTTGTGCGCCTTGTCGAGGACGTCCTTGTGGCGGCGATAGGCGTCGAGCGCCCCGCGCGGCGCCGGCGCGCGCGGGGGCGGGGGCTTGTCGGCGAGCCTCTGGATCTCGACCTTCTGCTCGGGGTCGAGCGCGGGCACGGACACGATGGCCCGCACGGCGTCGAGGTACGCGGCGCGCGGGACCTCGGGGGGCGGGGGTGCCGAGGCGCGGGCGATGGCCGTCGGCAGGTCCACGTCGTCGTGCGTGAGGCCGTTGGCCTGAAGGACTTCCTCCGCGGCCTCGGTCACCTCCTCCATGGTGACGGGGCGCCCCGAGCTTTGGATGTCGGAGATCGCCTTGCGTATCCCCGCGTCCATCTTGCCGTCGGCCTCGATCTGGCGCATCAGCCCCTTCTCGAGGCTCGCGTTCTCCCGCATCGCGGCGGCGTCGCCGCGCGACTTGAGGTCGCGCGCGGCGGTGACCAGCCCCGCGGCCGCGCCGGTCACCTTCCGGTCTCCCGGCGCCTGGGCCGCGGAGGGACCATCGTCCTCTTCCGCGGCCGCCCTCCGGTCCGCGGCCTCCCGGGTCTCCGGAGAGGCGTCCGGACCGGCGCCCGGGGCGGGCGAGACCCCCGGAGCGGCGGCGGTCTCCCGCGGACCCGGCGGGGGCGCGAACCGCCCGACGCTCGCCGTCGGGGCGTCGTAGCCGCCCGGCAGGTTCACCCCGCCGCCGAGGCCCGCGGCGGGCGGCCCTTCCGCGGCCTCGGCGCCGGCGATGCCTCCGGCGGCGGCCTGCGAGGCCGGGCTCGAGAAGCGGCGCTGGGCCGACTGCGTGAGGACCGGCTCCGGCGGCGTGAGCTCCGCCGGCGGGGTCTCCGGCGCGGGCGCGGGCGGCTCCGGCTCCACCCGCGGCGCCCGGGGCGCCGTTTCGGTCCGCTCGACGAGCAAGGTCCGCGCGTCCGGCGCGGGCTTGCGCGAGGTCGCGGCCCACCAGAGGAAGGCGACGGCAGCCGCTCCGGCGGCGAAGGCGAGGCGGCTCTTGCGCACGGCATAGTGTGTTCGGACGCGGGGGGCCTGTCAAGACCGGACTTCGCGGGCTATACTCGCGGTCCGGCGTCAGCCCTTCACGCAGAGGACCTGCTTGATCTCCGCGACGATCTCGACGAGGTCGCTCTGGTCCGCCATGACCCGCTCGATCGGCTTGTAGGCGGCCGGGATCTCATCGACGACCCCCTCGTCCTTGCGGCACTCCACGCCCTCGGTCTGCTTGCGCAGGTCCGCGGTCCCGAAGCGCCGCCGAGCCTCGTTCCGGGACATCCGGCGTCCCGCCCCGTGCGAGCACGAGTCGAACGACTCCGGCTCGCCCTTTCCGCGCACGATGTAGGACTTCGTCCCCATCGAGCCCGGGATGATGCCCATGTCTCCCTTACGCGCGCGCACCGCCCCCTTGCGGGTCACGAGCACGTCGCGCCCGAAGTGATGCTCCATCGCCGCGAAGTTGTGATGGCAGTTCACCGACAGCTCCGCCTTCGGCTCGACCCCGACGGCGCGGCCTACCTGCTCGAGGACCCGCCCCATCATCACCTCGCGGTTCATCAGGGCGTAGTCCTGCGCCCAGCGCAGGTCGCGCAGGTACGCGTCGTACTCCGGGGTCCCGGCGGCGAAGTAGGCGAGGTCCGGGTCCGGGAGGGACACGAACATCTTCCGCATCAGCCCCTTGGCCGAGTCGATGTGATGCTCCGCGAGGCTCTTTCCGATGTTGCGCGAGCCGGAGTGGAGCATCACCCAGACGCCGTCCGCGGAGTCGAGACACACCTCGATGAAGTGGTTCCCGCCGCCGAGCGAGCCGAGTTGGCGCAGGGCCTTCCCTTTCAGCCCCTGCACGCGCTCGTGAAGCCCTCCGAAATCGGCCCAGCGCGCCCAATTCCGGCTATAAGCGTCCGGGTCACGGTTCTCATGGAACCCGACCGGGACCGCGCGCTCGATGTTGGAGCGCAGCTCCGCCAGCTTCCCTTCCAGGCGCGAGGACGTCACGCCCTCGAGCTTCACCGCGCACATGCCGCAGCCGATGTCCACGCCGACGGCGGCCGGCACGACGGCGTTCTCGGTCGCGATCACCGAGCCGACGGTCGCGCCCTTGCCCAGGTGCACGTCCGGCATCGCCGCCACGTGCTTGAACACGAACGGCAGGGCGGCGATGTTCTTGAGCTGCTTGAGCGCGTCCGGCTCGACGTCGTCGGCCCAGATCTTCACCGGCACGCGCGCGTCCACGATCTTCTTGATCGGCATGGCTTCCTCTTTACTCTTAGGATAACAGGCGAAAATCGTAGCCGCCACTCGGTATCGCGCCGAGGTCTCCCGGCTACGAGGCGGGAGCTCTACTTTTGAGCTATGGCGGCGGGTGAGGAACCCGCCGCGGCGTCCCGCGGCGGGCTTTACGGCGCCTTCAGGAACGGCGCCTGGCCGAACATGAAGGTGTTGCCCGTCTTCTTCGCGAACTCGGCCATGATCTCCAGCTCCTTGAGCCGGAGCATCGCCGGGTCCGCGTACAGCTTGGCCGTGTTCGCGCGGACCCGCGTCGCCGCCAGGTCCTCGCGAGCCGTGATCAGCGCGGCCTTCGCCGCCTGCTCGGCCTCCACCGACTTGATCATCAGGTTCTTGATCTCGCCCGGGAGCACGACGTCCTTCACGCCGCACGACGCCAGCTCGAGGCCGGCCTCCGCCGCGAGCGGTCGGACCTTGTCCGTCAGCTCGTCGGTCAGCGCCGTCTTCTTCGCCAGCAGCTCGTCCAGCGTCAGGTCCGCCACGATCGCCCGAGCCGCCAGCTGCAGCTGCTCGTACAGATACGTCGTGTACGCCTGGACCTTCGTCACCGCCTTCGCCGGATCCTGCAGCCGGTACAGCGCCGTCAGGTTCATGCGGACCGGCATCTTGTCCTTGGTCAGTATCTCCTGACCCGTCACCGCCAGCGACGTCAGGCGCACGTCGAACAGATACGCCTCGCGCCGCGGGAAGTACTTGGTCAGGATGTACCGGCCCGGACCCAGCGTCTTCTCCAGCCGGCCGTCCGCGAACACGACGGCCTTCTGGTACTCCATCACCTGCAGTCGTACGAACAGCATGCGCATCACCTCTCTTTTCCGTTTTCACTTCGAATCGGCCCCGTCGTCGCCGTCGACCCCCGGCCTCCGGGCGGGCTCGGCGAACCTTCTCGCCTCGCGCATAGCCCTTCTTCCGTCGCGAACTTCCGCGGGATCTCCGTGACGACGGAGCTTTTTTGTCTGACGCGTTATGATCGCGTTGCTCTACCACCTGAGCTACACCCTTGCGGGAGGGGGGAGTCGAACCCCCGACATTTGACGATCCTCACGGTACGCGCTTCACCATCGGCGGGCGCGCCGCTCCCGTCAAATCTGCTGGGCCCGGAGGGAATCGAACCCCCACGCGCGTCTCGCGCCCGCGGTTCTCGACCGCGGATGTCTTCCATTTCATCACGAGCCCAAACTGGTGACCCCTGGCGGTACTGCTCCGCCGCTTCCCGGTAGAGAGCCGGGCGTCCTGCCTTTTTAGACGAAGAGGCCGTCTACCCCGTGCGGATCCTGCCACCGCATCTTCCCGCTGAAAACGGGACATCCTTCTTTTAGACGAACGGGGTGTGCATCCATTCTGAATCCGACCATCCACTTTGTTCACAGGCGAACTGTCGTCAACGACAGTTGTGAATGTGAATGACGTGAATCATTCTGAAAATTAGCGGGAGTGGGACTCGAACCCACCATCAGGAGCTTATGAGACTCCCCGGCTGCCCTGAACCGCTTCCCGCCGTCGATCGGTGCCGATAGCAGGATTCGAACCTGCACTAGCCGCGTTCTGACCGCGGTGCCTCTGCCGTTGGACTACATCGGCGATATGGTCTGGGTTGAGGGAGCCGAAGGCCATCCGTTCGTCGAACCCCCGCCTCTCCCGTCCGAGGGGAGTACGCTTCCGTAACGCTTAACCCGGAAAATGGTTCCCCGGCCTTGAATCGAACAAGGTCCTTCTCTTTGTAGGAGAGACACGCTACCGTTACGCCACCGGGGATTGGAGCCCTCGCCAGGAGTTGAACCCGGAACTTCCCGTTCGAAGCGGGAGGTGATTGCCATTTCACCACGAAGGCAAAGGCTGCGGGAGTCGGACTCGAACCCGCTTCGACTGGATCGACGATCCAGCACCTCGTCTCTTCGGTTTCGCAGCCAGAAACCCGACGGCCCCCGCCCTCGCCGGGTCCTCGGCCCGGCGAGGGCAGACTGCGGGGGGATGACCCCGCGAAAAATATCCGGACACGAATATCCTTGAGGATAGTCCCGGTCAAAGGTGGAGCCGCCGGGTGCCGCCCCCGGGACTGGACGATGCGAGCGTCCCGTGATCCAGTTTCACCACGACCCCGAATCGAAAAGCCTCGCCGGGAGTCGAACCCGGACTTGGACCTTAGAAGGGTCCCGCGCTTCATTACGCCACGAGGCTGCGCGATCGGCGGTAGGGAGAGGAATCGAACCCCCAAGCGGCATGGCCGCCTACTTCATTTCAAGTGAAGCTCCTCGTCCATTCGGACCCCTACCATGACGACGAAAATCGAGAAGGGGGCGGGAGCCGAAGCCCGCGAGCCGCTGACGCGGCCGGCCGATGCGGAGTTGTCGCGCCGTCACTTGCGCGGCGACCTCGCATCAATTTGGACCCCTTCAATAGTTGGTTGTCGAGGCAGCGTCGACCCCCTTCGGGGGTCGCGCTCTTTAATATCGCTCGACATTGTCAAAGAACTGGAAATCTGGGTCCGCCAGGTATCGCGCCTGGTTCCCCGGTTTAAGAGACCGGTGCTCATCTGCTAAAGCTTCGGGCCCGTCTCGCGTCTCGTATCGTGCCGGCGCCGGGTAACGCTCCCGGTTCCCCGGTTTAAAAGACCGGTGCTCATCTTCTAAAGCTTCACCGGCTAGATCCGCCGCGGCTCCGAATCGAACGGAGACCTCCCGGTTTTCAACCGGACGCTATGCCTTTTCAGCTTCCGCGGCTCACATCTGGGGCGACCAACCGGATTCGAACCGGTACCTAGAGGATCACAGCCTCTCTTGCTGCCTTTACAACATGGCCGCCGTGCGAACGTCGAACCTGTAGGCCCGGGAGGAATCGAACCTCCATCGACTCTCTAATCAGGAGAGCGTGTTGACCGGCTTATAAGGCCGGCGTGTTGCCGTTACACCACGAGCCCTAAAAACAAAAAACCCACGCTCCGAACTTCGAGCATGGGTCGCTTTTCGAGACGAACGGCCGAAAAGGTTCTCTACATAGAGAGGGCTCCCATGCCCATGCGACCAGCTTGCTCGGTTCCGCGCATAAGGCGCGGTGACAAAGGGCTGACGCCCCGCATGCACGGCGTAAACGACGCCGGGTTGCGGTGGTCTCGTTTCGATAGTCTCGATATGATGGTCATGGTCGCTTCTCGATCAAAAAAAAAGCCACGGGGTGCGCGGGATAGACTTCTCCCGCTCCGTGACACAGTGATTATAGCAGATGCCCTGGATTTGTCAAGGCCTAGGCCGCCTCGCGGCTTCGCCGCGGATCGCCTAGGAACGTGAGCAAGTAGTCGGATTTAAAGGCTTCAACGGCATTGCCCCCCAACGGAATGGCCGCCCCCGCGGGGGGCGGCCAGGATCGTCGCCTTCGGCGCCGATCTTAAATGTACTGCAGCATCGGCGCATCGT
>JACPFR010000037.1 GCA_016182905.1 Elusimicrobiota bacterium | reverse complement strand
GCCGAAGGCGACGATCCTGGCCGCCCCCCGCGGGGGCGGCCATTCCGTTGGGGGGCAATGCCGTTGAAGCCTTTAAATCCGACTACTTGCTCACGTTCCTAGCGCCAGATCAGCCGGCCGAGCAGGCCGAGCTGGCCCAGCCCGACGACGAAGCACGCGTATCGCAGCAGGCGCTGCTTGCGCCAGGCCACGCGCGCGTTCTCCACGATCTGGCCGACGACGTCCTCGTAGTACGGCGTCGCGGTGATGCCTCCGCCGAGGTACTTGTCCAGGCGGAAGATCAGGTCGCCGTGGCTGTACTTGACCAGGTCGTCGACCGTGATCAGGCTGTCCTCGGCGCGCATCTTCTCCCGGCGCGGCTCGAGGAACTGCAGCCACGGGGGCAGGCGCCTCAGGGGGGTGAAGGCGAACACCCCGAGCGGCAAGGCCGCGGTCAGCGCCGCGAGCGCGAGCACTCCCGGGGCGCCGACCGGGAGCAGTATCCGCAGGAACGCCAACTCCGCCGCCGCGAACGCGGTGATGCCGCCGATGCGCAGGTCGGCCGAGTCCACCTCGTGGCGCATGCTTTCGAGTATGAGCCAGAGACGCCTTTCGGGCTCGGGGGTCAGGTGGGCGGAGACGCTCATCGCCCGGATTGTAACGGCAAAACATAAGTTTGTCCACCCGCGTGGGCATTTACTACTGATAATCACTGTTCCCGGGAATAGTGATTATCAGTAGTGAATCGCCTTGCCCGCGGTCAGGGCCGCGGCCGGTTTTTTGTGATATCATCCCGCCATGAACTCTCGATCCTTCATCCCGACCCCCGTCAATGAGCCCGTCCTCTCCTACGCGCCCGGCTCCCCGGAGCGCGCCAAGTTCTTCGCCCGCCTCAACGAGATGAAGGCGAAGAAAGTCGATATTCCCCTATATATCGGAGGCGAAGAGGTCCGGACTGGGAAAAAAGTCGAGATCCGTTCTCCGTACGATCACGAACAGCTTCTGGGCAAATTTCACATGGGCTCCGCCGCCGATACCAAGAAAGCCATCGCGGCGGCCCTAAAAGCAAAGAAAGATTGGGCGCGCATGCCCTTCCAGGACCGCGCCGCCATCTTCCTCAAGGCCGCCGACCTGCTGGCCGGCGACTGGCGCTGGACGCTCAACGCGGCCACCATGCTCTGCCAGTCCAAGAACCTCTATCAGGCCGAGATCGACTCCGCCTGCGAGCTCATCGACTTCCTGCGCTTCAACCCGAAGTTCGCCGAGGAGATCTATGAGAACCAGCCCAACAGCTCGCGCGGGATGTGGAACCGCATCGAGTACCGCCCGCTCGAGGGCTTCGTCTGGGCCATCACGCCCTTCAACTTCACCGCGATCGCGGGCAACCTGCCCACGGCCCCGGCCCTGATGGGCAACACCGTCGTCTGGAAGCCGGCCACCTCCACGGTCTACACCGCCCACTTCATCATGAAGCTCCTCCTCGAGGCGGGCCTGCCGCCGGGCGTCATCAACATGGTCACGGGACCCGCCGGCGAGATCTCCGACACGATCCTCAACCACCCGGACTTCGCGGGCGTGCACTTCACCGGCAGCACCCCCGTGTTCCACTCCATGTGGAAGACGGTCGGCGAGAACATCTCCAAGTACAAGGGCTACCCGCGCCTCGTCGGCGAGACCGGCGGCAAGGACTTCGTGCTCATGCACGAGTCGGCCGATCCCGACGCGGTCGCCACCGCCCTCGTGCGCGGCGCCTTCGAGTTCCAGGGCCAGAAGTGCTCGGCCGCCTCGCGCGCGTACATCCCGGCCAACCAATGGCCCAAGGTGCGCAAGGCCCTTAAGGATATGTTGGCGACCGTGGAAGTCGGCTCTCCGGAGGACCCCGGGAACTTCGTCAACGCCGTCATCGACAAGCGCGCTTACGAGGGCATCGTGCGCTACATCGACGCGGCCAAGAAGGTCAAGGGCAACAAGATCGTGTGCGGCGGCACCTACGACTCCTCGAAGGGCTATTTCATCACGCCGACGGTCATCGAGTCCGCCGACCCGAAGAGCCTGACGATGTGCGAGGAGGTCTTCGGGCCGGTGCTCACCATCCACGTCTACCCGGAGAAGAAGTGGAAGGAGACCTTGGCGCTCGTGGACCAGACGTCGCCCTACGCCCTGACCGGCTCGGTGTTCGCGCGCGACCGGCGCGTGATCCTGGAGGCCGAGCGGGCGCTCGAGCACGCGGCGGGCAACTTCTACATCAACGACAAGCCCACCGGGGCCGTCGTCGGCCAGCAGCCGTTCGGCGGCGGGCGCGCGTCGGGGACGAACGACAAGGCGGGGTCTTTGACCAACCTGATGCGGTGGGTGTCTCCGCGCACCATCAAGGAGACCTTCGAGCCGCCGAAGAACTTCCGGTATCCGTTCATGGCCCGCGACGTGGCGTAGGTCCCGGACCGGCCGGAGTCCCCTTCACCGCTTCGGCGGGGGAGGGGGCTCTTCTTTTGGGGTCGGGCCCTCCCCGAGCTTTACCGCCAGCAGCTGGACCCCGGCGCGGGTGTATCCGATATCCATGGCATTTAATCGGTTCCGGCTGTACAATTCCAAAGATCGACTATGAGGAAACTTTGGATGGCTGGTCTGATCCTCGTCGCCGGCGCGTTCGCCTGCTCTCGTCCGGACGACGGCGCGCGTGCGCCGAGCGATCCCCGCCTGCAGAAGCTTTTCGTCCAGGGAAGCTCCTATGGTCATAAGATCGAGATTTACGCCGACGACCACCGGATTTGGAGCGATGAATTCACGGACCGGTCCGCCCCCGCGTTCGAAGGGGAGGTCCACGCGCTTCCGTTGCCTCCGGAGTTGCCCGCTCGCGTGAGTATCCTCGGCGGCCCTTATAAGAAGGATTTCACGGTGGATTGGACCAAGGGACAACAAATCACCATCCGATTCGCGAAAGACGGCAAGATCCTCGTCACTCAGTTGAAGGGAACGAAGACGACGAACCTTTGATGCGGCCGCCGCGGCGCGGCGTCGGCTGGAGGCGAACATGATGCTCGGCATGAGTTTTATTGTCCCGCTGCTTCTCTCGGCCGCGCCTTTGACGGCGCAGCAGACCGCCGACATCAGTCCTTGCAGCGGCAAGACGGTGGCCGGCGTGTGGGAGATCTACGACTTGTTCCCGGGCACCGAGGATCTGACGGGGCGCAACAGATACCAAGCCTATCGATTCCTCGAGAACGGGACTTTTTCGCGGATCGCGAACAGCGCGCCCATCCCGCGGGAGATGCTCGCGACTTTTTCCAAAGCGAACATCGTCTCGCGCGACACCTACCAGATCGAACAAAGCGGCGTCATGTCGATGCGATTCCCAGGGATAGAGACGCCGGACGTCGCGAGCTGCAGTCTGACGAAGAAGGCGACGGAAACGCGGTTGAGGGGCCGCGTCGTGCGGCACGGGAAAGGGGACATGGTCCTGACGTATTTCGACCGAGCGGCGAACCCGCGCTTTCAGCTGTATTTGAAGCGAGCCGCCGCCCCGGGCAAGGCGAAAAGCGAGGCGAAGGGCCGGTAGCGGCGCCCATCCCGTGACCCCAGCCATCGAGGCCGAAGTCACTTTTCTCAAGACCGAGGAAGGCGGCCGCGCCGTCCCGCTCCGCCTCGAGCCCGGCAGCCCCTTCTACATGCCCCACCTCGTCGTGGGCGACCCGAAGGCGAAGAGCCCGTCCGGGACCCTCCTCGGCGTGGCCTTCCGCCGCGCGCCGCTCCAGCTGGCTCCCGGCGACACGGCCACGGTCCGCATGGACCTGATGTATCACCCCCAGGTCGACTACCGGGAATTGACGCCCGGCGCGACCTTCACGGTGCGGGAGGGGCCGAAGATCGTGGGCCGCGGGAGGGTGCTAAAAAGGGAGGACAGCGGCGCCCTTTAGCCGTCCAAAAGCCCGCCCGAAATTGTTAGCCTTCGGGCATGAGAATAGCGCTCGCCCTCGCGTTGCTGTGCCTGCCGCTGTCGTCGTCCGCGTCTCTGCGTCTCCCCGCTTTCAAAGCCCTGGCGTCGGCCGGCGCCTGCCCGCGCGTCGAGCCCTCGCACGTCGGCAACACGCAGGGGTACGCCGACGGCTTCTCCTCGGGCAAGTGCTATGTCTCGATCGGCTCGATGCTCGTGACCGACCTGATCTACCGGAGCTACGGCTTCTTCAGCAACGGCCTGCTGATGGTCTTTAATTCCTACGGCGACGGCGAGGACAACAACCCCAACCTGACCTCGGCCCGCGAGTTCTACTTTTTTCCACGGACCGGAGCGTTGTCCCTTGAAATGGACAAGACGGCCGGCACCGTGTCCGTGGTCATGGCCGACGGCGGGCGCGTGGTCATCGACCCGGCTACCTCCCAGATCGCGTCGCTCGATCGCGGCTCCGTCGTGGTCGCGCCCCGCATCGACCCCGCCGACCGCGGAGGCGTGGAGATCACGAGCTATCAAGGACTCATGCTCGACGCCGGCTTCCGCATGGGCGAGTCGCCGGCCGGGCGCCCGAAGGCGGACTCGACCTTCCGCGACGCCTTCGGCCACCTGTGCACGGTCAAGAATACGGAGATATTCGCCTACGCCAACGGCGACCACGAGCTCAAGCACACTGACGCTCAGCTCTCCGCGTTCCTGAAGACCCGCTGCCCCAACATCACGCCCGGCTTCTAGCCCCGCGATGATCGCCGGCCCCTACGACCTCACGCCCGAGCTGTTCTACACCGTGGTCGTGCAGACCTTGGACTCCTGGCGCGTGATCTTGCGCGGCGTCGAGCGCGCCCCGGGAGGCGGGACCCCGGCGGAGATCGTCGCTGGCGTCCTTCGGCGCAACGCCGGGCCGGTCCTGCGCGCGGGGCACGGCCATTTCTGGCCGATGTGGCCCTCGGACTTCGCCAAGGCCTTCGCCGGGGCCTGGGGCGTGCTGGGCGAGGAGTACCTGCGCGGCCAGGTCGCTCTCATGACCTCCGAGTCGGCGCGGCTCGGGCGCGTGACCAGCTGCTTCCGGCCCGGGAGAGGCTTCGACATGCCCTGGTGGCGCGGGGACAACCTGCCCTGGCTCGTGTGGTGCTGGGCCGAGATCAAAGAGAGGACGGGGCGCGGCCCCGACGCGGAGCAGCTCGCGGCGCTGCAGGGCCTGCTCGACTCCTATGAAGGGAAGCACCTCGAGCTCGGGGGCCTCGTCTCGCGCCGGGTGACCGGGGATTGGGTGGACACCATACGCCGGCCCTCGTCGACCTACAACAACCTGTGCGTGCTGATGATGCTGCGCCGCGGCGCGTCTATCGGTCTGAAGCCGGGGATGGACGCGGACCAGTTCGCCGCGCGCCTGCTCGCCGACCGCTGGCGGGGGGAGTGCTTCCGGGATCACGCCGACACCGAGGCGATGAGCGTGGACGCCGCCGTCGCGGCGCTGTACCTGCGCTCCTATGGCCCCGAGATCCTGAACAAGGCGGCCGACCGTCTCGCCGCCGAGAAGCTCGACGAGCCCTGGCCCATGCGCTGCGCCTTGGGCGAGTACGACCCGGCGACCGTCCCTTGGCTCACGCGCTTGGCGGGGGGCTATCACCGCGCGCATTGGCTCCACCTGGGGCTGATGTGGCTCAACGGCCTCAAGAAGCTGGGGCGGGACACGGCGAAGGGGCGGGCGGCGGTGGAGGCCCTCATCGCGCGCCACGGCCATGTCCTGGAGGCCGTGAACGCCGACGGGACGCCCTATACCTCGTTCTTCATCTCCTGCGAGCGCGGCCTGTCCATGGCCGCGGGCCAATACCTGGAGCTGATCGAGGCGCGGAAGCCGTAAAGGGATGAGGTTGCAATTTGCAACCTCATATGAGGTCGCGAAATGCGACCTCATCCATGCGGTCCCAGATTTCGCCGCATTCCCGCCCGGCATGCAACTTTTTCGCCTTCTCAATCGTATGATAAGGGTGGAGCATATCACGACTGATCTTGAACGGCACATCATACCGGTCAGAGGCTTACGGGTCATGCTCGATGAGGACCTGGCGCGCATCTACGGGGTCTCGACGAAGCGACTTAATCAGCAGGTCCGCCGTAATATTCACCGGTTCCCGCGCGGATTCCTGATTGAATTGACTCCGGATGAGGCTTGGTCGATGCGGTCACAATTTGTGACCGCATCACGACGCAATTTCCAGTACCGGCCTTTCGCGTTCACGGAGCATGGAGCAATAATGCTCGCGACAGTCCTCAACACCCCGGTCGCCGTCGAGGCCAGCGTACGGGTAGTGCAGGCCTTCGTGAAGATGCGCGAATTGCTCTCAACGCACGCCCAACTCCAGAAGAAGATGGACGAGCTCGAACAACGCGTCGGGACCCACGACGGCCAGCTGCAGGAGCTTTTCGACGCCATCCGCCAGCTGATCACTCCGGCGTCCCGTCCCCGGCGCAAGATCGGCTTCAAGCCGTCCTGAGAGGCGGGATTCCACCGGTGGAATATTGTGGATAACCCCGCTGATGGACCCATCGCCCGACGGGACCTAGGACCCTGGGAGGGCCCCCGCGCAACCGCTACTCTTAAGGCGTGAAGAAGATAGCGGCGTTGATCGTTGCGGCGGCCTTGCTCCCGTCCTCGTCCTGGGCTCAGGTCCGCGGCGGCGTCTCCGCCACGACCGGCCTCGGCACCGTCGCGGCGCCGACGCCCGTCCTCGCCGCTCCCGCGCTGCAGCTCGCGCCCTCGGCGCTGACCGCCGCGTCGCTGTCTCCGGCGCTCGTGGCGCCCGCCTTAGCCGTCGCCGTCAAGCCCGCCGCCGCCGCGCCGGATAAGATTGCGCCCGCGGCCCTGGCCGCGATCAAGCCCGCCGCCGCCAAGCCGGAGAATCCCGGCTCCGAGCAGGCCCGCGCCGCCGGAAACGCCTTGTTCGACGGGACCGGCCTGTCGGCCCCCGCCAGCGGCGACGGCCCGGCAGTGCCCGCCTCCGCGCCCGAGGACCGGCGCTCGAGCGGCCTCAGCCCGCCCAGCGACGCCGAACTGGTGGCAGCGTACCGCCAGGCGGCTCCCAAGTCCGGGGCGGTGGAGACCTTCGGACGCGACTTCGTCGGGATGGCCGCCGGGGCGGTGCAGAAGTACACCTTCATGGGAAGCTACTTCCTGGAAGGCCTGAAGTCCCAGCCTCTCGCGATCTACCGCGCCGCCTCCGATTTCATCTCGACCCACGACAAGCGCGAGGACGCGCCCTCCCGCCGGTTCATGGAGCTGCTCGGGCGCTGGAACGCGTTCCGGGACCACGGCCAGGAGAAGCTCATCGCGATGAAGATCGCGATGATGAAGCGCCTCGGCCAGACCGTGCCCCGCAACCTGCCGCCGAGCCCGATCCCGGGCGGGGAGTACTGGGACATGGCCGCGGGCATGAACGCGCAGGGCTTCATCCACCGCGAGCTCGAGCCCGGCACCCGTTACTCGTTCTTCGACTACTCGCCCTTCGTCGTGTCTTATCTCAACACCGCCGCCGAGCTGGCGGGCGCGAAGAACGCGGCCGCCGTCGAGGCCGACCTGCTCCAGCTCAAGCGCCCCGCCAAGCCGCTCGCGGTCCTGCGCACGAAGAACGCGGTGCACTACGTCCCCGGCTTCGACAAGAAGCTCGAGACGATGACCGACTGGATCGCGCCCGGCGGACAGCTGATCATCCAGAACGACCCGAACCCCGAGCAGCGCTCGGTGATCATCGGGAAGCACGGACCGCTGATCCGCCGCCTGATCGCTGAGGGCTGGGCGTTCGAGTACGGCTTCTCCGGAAGCCCGGGGGAGTGGGGCGGCTATGCCCTCGACACCATCACCTTGACCCGGCCCGCGCTCGCCTTCGAGAAGACCGCCGCGGAAGCCCAGCGCGAATGGTCCTCGTACGAGCGGGCGGTGCAGTACCTCGAGAAGCGCTTCGACCCTTTCGCCGGCCTCTTCCGCTAGGCCGGTGATTTTCATAATTCTCTAATCACGCGGCCGCTATCGCCTGTTACGCTCAAGTCATGAGCGACAACCCGACCGGCCCCATCACCAGCCCGAAATCCTCCCTCTGGCTGCCCCTCGTGAGCCTGGCGCTGACGGTCGCCGCCTTCGGCCTGCGCGCCCCGCAGCGAGTCGCCCGCCTCGACATCGGCCGGGCGGCGCGGGTCGCGGTGCTCGAGTTCGACGCGAGCATCCGCTACGAGCCCGTCGTGTTCGCGGGTCAGTCCGGCGACCGGCTCATCGCCGCGCACCGCGTCCTGGACGAGGTCGTGAGCCGTCACCTCGTCGCCCTCAGATAGAGAGAGGCGGTCCCCCGCCGGCTATCCTTGAGGATAGCCGCGTTTTGGTAGACTGACCGCCCTCGCATGGCCACCAGCCTCCTCGCGCTGCTCGACGACATCACCACCGTCCTCGACGACGTCTCCATCCTCGCCAAGGTCGCGGCCAAGAAGACGACGGGCGTCCTCGGCGACGACCTGGCGCTCAACGCGCATCAGGTGGCGGGCGTCCACGCCGACCGCGAGCTGCCCGTGGTGTGGGCCGTGGCCAAGGGTTCGTTCAAGAACAAGGCCATCCTCGTGCCCGCCGCGCTCGCCGTCAGCGCGCTGGCGCCGTGGGCCATCACCCCGCTGCTGATGATCGGCGGCCTGTACCTGTGCTACGAGGGCTTCGAGAAGATCGCGCATCGGTTCCTCCATACGGCCGAGGAGGAGAAGAAGGAGCGCGAGGCGCTGGTGAAGGCCCTGACCGACCCCAAGGTGGACCTCGTCGCCTTCGAGAAGGACAAGATCGCGGGCGCCATCCGCACGGACTTCATCCTGTCGGGCGAGATCATCGTCATCACCTTGGGCGCGGCCGCCGGCTCATCCCTTCTCGTGCGCGCCGGCGTGCTGACGGCCGTCGCGGTGCTGATGACCGTGTTCGTCTACGGCTTCGTCGCGGCCATCGTCAAGCTCGACGACGCCGGCCTGCACCTGAGCAAGAAGAAGGGCTCCGCCGCGCTGGGACGCTTCCTCCTGCTGTCCGCGCCCGTGCTGATGAAGACCTTGTCCGTGCTCGGCACCGCGGCGATGTTCCTGGTCGGCGGCGGGATACTGGCGCACGGGCTTGCCTTCCACGCGCCGCATCCCGCGCTGCAGCCCGTGCTCGAAGGCCTCGTCGGCGTGCTGGCCGGGGCGCTGGTCCTGGGCGGCGTGACGCTCAGCGCGTCCGTCGTTCGGCGAGCAGGACGGCGTTAAGCACCGCGCAGGCGGTGGTCACGGGGCCGACGCCGCCGGGCACCGGCGTGATCATCCGCGCGCGCGCGGCGGCGCCCGCGGAGGCGTCCCCCTTGAGCCGGCCGCGCACGACCGTGACGCCCGCGTCGAGCACCACGGCCCCGCGCTTGACCCAGGAGGTCTTCACCAGGCCCGGGACTCCCGCGGCCAGCACGAGCAGGTCGGCCTCGCGGCACAGCGCGGGGAGCCCCTTGGTGCGCGTGTGGGCCAAGGTCACGGTCATGTCGAGCGTCGCGAGCAGGTGCGCGGCGGGGCGGCCCACGGTGGCGGAGCGGCCGATCACCACGGCGCGTCGCCCCGCGAGGGGGACGCCCGCGGCGAGCGCCAGGCGCGCGAGGGCGAGCGCGGTGCAGGGGACGACGAGCGGCGCGGTCTCCTTCCAGGTCTTGGCGAGGAACAAGCTGCCGTAGGCGCCGGGCGTGATGCCCTCGGCGTCCTTGTCGGCGGGGACGGCGGCGGCCGCGTCGGCGGCGGATATCCCGCGCGGGTACGGCGTCTCGATCATGAGCGCGTCGGCCGAGGCGTCGCCGGCGAGGTCGGCCAATAAGCCCAAAGTCTTGGCGCGGGGGCCGGGGGAGAGCCGGTGGACGACGGCCTCGACGCCGGCGGTCTCGCAGGCGCGCAGCTTCGCCTTGAGGTAGCTGCCGGCGGCGCCGTCGGCCGAGGCGACGATGGCCAGGCGCGGGGCGCGTCCGCGCTTGCGGGCCACGGCGGACGCGCGGCGGCGCGCTTCGGCCAGCAGGCGCAGGGACAGCGTCTTGCCGTCGAGGAGCTTCGTGCTCATCGCTTGGCGAGCCTCCGCTCGAGGCGCGAGATCACGGCCGAGAGCATCTCCAAGGTCGGCGCGGGCACCTTGCGGCGCTTGGCGGCGAGCAGCAGGGGGCCGAGGATGGCGCCGGCCTCGGTGCGGCGGCCGGCGGCGAGGTCCTGGAGCATCGAGTTGCGCTGGCGCGGGGCGTTGCGGCAGGAGAGCATGAGCTTGCCCGCCATGTCGGGATAGTCGAGCGCGTGGCCGGAGGCGGCCGCGGCGGCCGCCGCCTCGCTCAGGGCGGCGAGCGCGAGCTCGCGCAGCGCGGGGTCGGACTCGAGGCGGCCGCTCTCCACCGCGCAGGCGGCGCCGAGCGGGTTGACCGCGGCGTTGAAGGCGGCCTTGGTCCACAGCATGCCTTCCTCGGAATCCTTGAGGTGGACGCGGAAGCCCGCGCTCGTCAGCAGGGCCCGGGCGGCCTCGAGGGCCTTCTCGTTGCCGGGGCGGCGGGCGAGGAGGATGTCCTCGCCTCCGTTGAGCTTGAGCGACCCGGGCTCGGAGCGGTCGGCGGCGAAATAGCAGACGCCGATGACGGTGCGCCGCGGCCCGAAGGCGCGCCGGAACACCTTCTCGTGGCCGATGCCGTTTTGAAGGGCGATGACGGGGGTCTCCGGGCCGATCATGCGGCGCGCGGCGGCCGCGGCCTTCCGGGCGTCACCGGATTTGACGCAGAAGAAGGCGGCGGAGGCGGGGGCCTTGAGGCCCCGGGCGACGGCGAGGCCCGTGATGCGCTCGCTGGAGCCGTCCGGGGCGGTCACGGTGAAGCCGGAGCGGGCCAGGCGGCGCTCGGCGGCGGCGTCGCGTCCGAGCACGGCGACCGGGACGCCCGCCCGGCGCAGGCCGGCGGTCAGGGAAAGCCCGATCGCGCCGGGGCCGACCACGAGGACGGGTTCGCTCACGCCCGGATTATGGCAAAAAAAACGACCCCGTATAAAAGAATGACCCCCGGCGCCGTTAGGCGCCGAGGGCCTGCTTCGGCGATCGTTGCGGACGCGTTTTTACGCGTTCACCATCTTCGCGCGGGAGACATCGCCCTTCTTGTCGAGGAAGTACAGGAAACCGGCCTGCTTCTTCACGCCGACCTTGGCGACCTTCTCGGTCTTGCCGCCCTTCTTGCCGCCGCGGGCCATCTTGGCGCGGGACACGTCGCCCTGCTTGTCGATGTAGTAAAGGAAACCCTGAACCCGCTCAACGCCGACCTTCTGAACCTTTTCAGCCATTATAGTGACCTCCGTACAGACGCCGGGATCGATACCCCTGGATCCCTGGGGTGCAACGACGAGAATCTAGCATAGTCTCCGACGGAGATGCAAGGATTTCTCGACGGGGGCTCGACGGGAAAATGACAGGCCCGCCGGAGAGATCCTCCGACGGGCCTGCCGACGGGAAAAAAGCTTATTTCCCGGATTTATCGAACAAAGCGATCTGCGTCTCCTGGGGCATGATCAGGCGTTCCTTCAGCCAGGCGTCCACGAGATCCTTCGAAAAGCGGTACTGGCGGCCGATGCGGGAGGCGGGGATGCGCTTCTGCCGGATGAGCCCGTAGATCTTGGAGCGGCCCATGCTCAAGTACAGCGCGAGGGTCTTGATGTCCATCACGTCGGGCACGGGACCGCTCATGCCGCGCTTCGCCGTTTTTCTCTTCTTTTTCATGAATTGAGCGTTGAACTCTACCGTTTAGAATCGCCTAACACCCTAAGTGTATGTCCTCTATCATCTTCTGTCAAGTATTGCGGAGCCGCTCCCCGCTCAATCGTCCTCCTCTTCCTTGGGCGGCACTCCGCAGGCCGCGTCGGGAACGAAGTGCTCGCGGTACGCCTCGGCCTCGCTGCGGTCCCGGTTGAGCGACTTCTGATACGCCTTCAGGCAGGCCGCGGGACAGCAGCCCTTGACCGTCCGGGCGTCGCAGTTGGGCGCGCGGCGCACGCACACCCCGAACGAGTCGCCGTCGTCGACGCAGGCCTCGAGCGCCGCGAGGCAATCCTTGAATCGGGGACGGTACGGGGCGGAGCTCGACGACGATTTCTTCTTCGCGGCGGGGGCCGGCGCTTCCGGCGCCGCTTCCGGGGACGGTTCGGCGGCGGGAGCCGCGTCCGGAGCGGGCTCTCCGTCCGCCGCGGAGGCGTCCCCGGCGGGAGCGGCGGGCTTCGGCTTCGCTTTTCCTTTCGCGGAGGGCTTGGGCGCGAGCGCCTTGGCCTTGGCGCAGGCGGGCTTCACGCCGAGGCCGCAGGCCTGGCGGTAGTCCTCGTGCGCGAAGCCCTGCTCGCCCTGGCTTTCGTACGCGGCGGCGCGGTCGGCGTACGCCTGCGCGAAGCGGATGTCGATCGCGATCGCGCGGTAGAAATCCCCGATCGCCCTTTGAGTCTCGCGCGCCTTGAGGCGCAGCGCGCCGCGACGGTGGAACGCCTTCGCGTTCTTCTTGTCGATCGCCAGGCAGTCCGAGAGGTCGGTCAGCGCGCCCGCGTCGTCGCCCTGCTTCTCGCGCAGGCCCGCGCGCGCGCACAGGACCTTCGCCTTGGCCGCGCTGCCGTCGTCCTCCTCCCACATCGACAGCGCGTTGGAGTAGGAGGAGAAGGCCGCCTTCGGGTCCTTCTCGCGTTCCTCTCGCGCTCCGCGGGCCGCCCAGGACTTGAACGACTCGGCGCCCGCCGGGAGGGCGGCGAAAAAGGCTATGATGAAAAGGAGAAGCAGGCGCGCGGTCATGGCTTATTAATAGGAAGCGTAACACCGCCTCGCTTTCCCGTCAAGCGCCTCCTCGAAAAATAGCTTGTCATCGACGGGAGCCTTTTGCTATATTGTGGGACATCATGCAGATTTACGAAACCGTTCTCATCCTGAAGCCGGTCCTCGCCGATCCGGAAGTCGCGGAGTTCGTCGAGAAGACCAAGCTGACCATCACCGGCGAAGCCGGGGAGCTGGTCAACCACGAGATCTGGGGCCGGCGGAAGCTGACCCACATCATCGGCAAGGCGCGCGAAGGCATCTATGTGTACCTGAAGTACAAGGGCACCCCCGCGCTCCTCAAGAAGATGGCTCACAATTTCGGCGTCTCCGACACCGTCCTTCGTGAAATGACCGTCTTGGTCCGCGATCGCAAGATGCGCGAGAAGAAGCCCAAGAAGATCAAGCCCGCCGTCGCTCCGGCCGCGGTCCAGGCGTAACAAATGGCCGCGGAGTCGACCCAGCCCGAACAGCAGAACACCGTTCTCCTGACGGGCCGGCTCACTCGCGATCCCGAGCTCAAATACACCGCCAACGGAACGGCGATGTGCCGTTTTTCGTTGGCCATCAACCGCCGGTACAAGGACAAGACCGGCGAGTTCAAGGACGACACGACTTTTGTGAACTGCGTGATCTGGCGCGAGGCGGGAGAGCGCGTCGGAAAGACCGTCAAGAAGGGAGCCCCGGTGCACGTCGAGGGCCGCCTTCGCAGCTACGACTATCAGGACAAGGAAGGCAAAAAGCGCTCCGGCATCGAAGTCGAGGCGCGACGCGTTCAGATTCTTGAGAAAGCCTCGGCGGCCGGTTCTTCCGGCGCCGCGGAGCCGGAGACGTCGGCCGGCGCAGAGATTGAGGAGGTACCGTTCTGATGTCCGCCGAGCCCAACGCCGCCCCGGCCCCCGAGGCCGCTCCCGCTTCCACCCCGTCCGCCCCCGCCGCCGCGGGCGCGCGCCGTCCCAGCAGCAGCGCCCCTGGAGGGCGCCGCGCTCCGTATCCCGTCCGCCGCAAGGTCTGCCGCTTCTGCGCCGAGAAGGTCCGCGACATCGACTTCAAGCAGATCCAGATCCTGCGCACGTTCACGACCGACACGGGCAAGATCCTGTCGGCCCGGATCACGGGCAACTGCGCGTCGCACCAGCGCCAGCTCACCCGCTGCATCAAGCGCGCCCGCAACCTCGCGCTTCTGCCGTACGTTTCGCGCTAAAGATCACGAAGTAGGAGCACCGTCATGAAAGTCATCCTTCGCAGCACCGTCGACAACCTCGGCCGCCCCGGCGACGTCAAGGACGTCAAGACAGGCTACGCCCGCAACTACCTGCTCCCGCGCAAGCTCGCGGAGCTGGCCACCGAGTCCTCCCTCAAGTATTGGGAGAAGGGCAAGGAGAAGCGCGCGGCCCTCGTCGCCGCCGAGGTCAAGGTCGCCAAGGAGCTGGCGGAGAAGCTCGCCGGCGTCAACCTCTCCTTCTCGGTCCCGGCCTCCGAGGAAGGCAAGCTGTTCGGCTCGATCGGCAAGGCCGACCTGCTGAAGAGCCTCAAGGCCGCGGGCTACGAGGTTCCGAAGAACTCGATCAACCTCGAGACCGCGATCAAGACCGTCGGCGAGCACGAGGTGTCCCTCAAGCTCGCGCCCGAGGTCATCGCGAAGGTCAAGGTCAGCGTCACCGCGCGCGAATAGTCAGGGAGACGTCTCATGGCCTTTAAGGCCCCAGATCCGCTAAGAGAAGAACCCAAGGCTATTGAAGCTGAGATGGCTGTGCTCGGCTCGATGCTCATCGAGCGTGACGCAGC
Organism: Elusimicrobiota bacterium; assembly: GCA_016182905.1. NCBI lineage: Bacteria > Pseudomonadati > Elusimicrobiota > Elusimicrobiota bacterium. The sequence goes on along the minus strand of JACPFR010000037.1, from coordinate 49,440 downwards.
CGAACGGGCTCTGGATCTCCTTCACGAAACGGATTTCTACCTTCAGCATCATAAGCACATTTTTCGCGCGATTTTTTCCCTCATCCATGCGAATCATGTTGCTGATGCCGTTACTGTTTCCGAAGAACTAAAGAGAAACCTCAAGTTAGATTCAATCGGCGGCGGTATGTACCTTGCTGAGTTGATTAACAAGGTTACGACAACTGGCCATCTGGAGCATTACGCCAAGTTGGTGAAGGAGAAGGCGATCCTGCGGGATCTCATTGGCGCTGCCACGATCATCATTACTGACTGTCAGACTCAGTTCAAGGAAACTGAGAAAATTCTCGATTCGGCGCAAGCCTCAATCCTTAAAGTTAGTGAGCGGCAGACCCTCAGCGGTGTCATCCATGCCAAGGAAATTGTTCATGAAGTGGTCGAAATCATTGAGAAGGCCGTTCATAGTAAGCAAGCTGTTACTGGCGTCCCGACGGGGCTAAGAGCGTTCGATAGGATGACGACCGGATTTCAAAAGTCCGATCTCATCTTGTTGGCGGCGCGTCCTTCGATGGGTAAGACTGCTTTTGCGCAAAATATCGTGGCACATGCCGTGCTAGAGAAAAATTTGCCAGTCTTGTTTTTCTCGCTCGAGATGAACCGTCATGCGATTATGCAACGATTCATTGCCGCTGAAGCTGGCATCAACCTTAAAGATATTCGTACAGGCTACTTTAAACGAGATCGTTGGCAGGATTTGACCAGTGCTGCTGCCCGTTTTGCGGATGCGCCTCTCTACATCAACGACAATCCTGGCATGACGGTTTTCACTGTCCGAGCGTTGGCGCGACAATTAACTTCTCGTCTGCGACAAGAAAAGAAGGAGCTTGGTATGATCGTTCTCGATTACCTTCAACTCTTGCGCGGAGGGGGCGGACGCCAAGAAAATCGTCAGCAAGAGGTATCAGACATCTCGCGGGGGTTGAAGCAGCTTGCGCGCGAGTTGAACGTTCCTGTTATCGCGTTGTCCCAGCTCTCGCGTGCATCTGAAGATAAAACCCGCCTCGACAACAAGCCGAAGCTTTCTGACCTTCGTGAGTCAGGCTCTCTGGAGCAAGATGCCGACCTTGTTACACTCATCCATCGTGAAGGCTATTACAAGCCTAACGATCCTACACTTGAGAACAAGGCTCAACTGATCATCGCCAAGCAACGGCAGGGTCCGACCGGAACGGTTGATGTGATGTTCATGCGCGATATCACGCGCTTCGTGGACGAAGCTCACGGGGCGGAAGAACCCACTGAGTTCCAGGATACACAGACACAGTTTTGATGCGGCGCTTCTTCCGGCCCACCTGGGCTGAAATCGACCTCGGCGCCCTCGTCGGAAACCTCCGTCTCCTCCGCAAGCGCGTGGGCCCGCGCGTGAAGATCATGTTCGTCGTGAAGGCCAACGCCTACGGGCACGACGCGACTTTGTGCGCGCTCGCCGCGCAGAAGGCCCGCGCGGCGGACTGGCTCGGCGTGTCCTCGGTCGAGGAGGGGCTGGCGCTGCGCTCCGCCGGGGTCAAGCTCCCCATCCTGATCCTCGGCTCCCTATATCCCTTCGAGAGCGTGCTCGCCGCCGCGGCGCACGACCTGACCCCGAGCGTCGCCTCGCTGGAATCGGCCAAGCGCGTGGCCGAGGCGGCCTTGCGCCTGCGCCGCAATATTAATATTCATGTGAAGGTGGATACCGGCATGGGCCGCATCGGCTTGCGTCCGGACGCGGCCCTGGCGCTCGTGCGGGACCTCGCCAAGGTGAAAGGAATACGCGTGCAGGGGCTGTATACTCATATGGCCAAGGCCGAGGACGACCGCCCGTTCACGACGCGCCAGCTGCGCAGCTTCAAGCGCGTGGTCGCGGCCCTTTCCCGCGAAGGCCTGCGCCCGCCCCTCGTCCACGCCGCGAACTCCTCGGCGGCCCTGCGCCATCCCGAGGCCCGCTTCGACCTCGTGCGCCCGGGCCTGGCCGCCTACGGCCTGCTCGACGGCTTCGCTCCCGTCCTGACGCTCAAGAGCAAGCTCGTGTACATCAAGACCGCGCCGAAGGGCGCGACCGTGAGCTACGGCGCGACCTGGCGGGCCAAGCGCGTCTCGCGCATCGCGACCATGCCCATCGGCTACGGCGACGGCTATCCGCGGGCCCTGTCGAACCGGGCCGCGGTCCTCGTCGGAGGCAAGCGCTGCCCCGTCGTCGGCCGCGTCACGATGGACCAGACCATGATCGACGTCACCGGCGTCCCGGGCGCGCGCGTCGGAGGGGACGCCGTCCTCATCGGGCGCCAGAACGGCGGCTTGGTCTCCGCGTCGGAGCTCGCCCGCCTGTGCGGCACGATCCCGTACGAGACGGTCACCTCGCTGTCGAGCCGAGTCCCGCGCGTGGCGGCGCCCTCGTGATCGCGAACGCGGTCGGCGGCTTCGGCAAGTTCATCCTCGAGAGCGCGGAGGAGACCGGCCAGTTCTCCTTCCTGGTCCGCTCGACGATCGGCTGGATGACGACCTATCGGATCGAGTGGCGCCAGACTTTGATCCAGATGGTGCGCGTCGGCGTCGACTCCCTTCCCGTCACCGCGATGACCGCCTTCTTCACCGGCATGGTGCTGGCGCTTCAGACCGGCGCCTCGTCGAAGCACTTCTTCAACGAGCCTTTGTTCGTCGGCACGGTCGTCTCCTTCTCGCTGGTCATGGAGCTGGCTCCCGTGATGACCGCCATCGTCGTCGCCGGCCGGGCGGGCGCGGCGATCGCCGCCGAGCTCGGCACGATGAAGGTCACCGAGCAGATCGACGCGCTGTACACCCTCGGCACCGACCCCATCCGCTATCTCGTCATCCCGCGCTTCATCGCCTTCATGTGCGTCCTCCCGCTGCTCACCGTCGCCTCCGACTTCACCGGCATCTTCGGCGGCTACCTCGTGGCGCACGCGAAGTACCAGATCCCCGCGACGGTGTACTGGCACGACATCGTCGACCAGATGGAGATCCGCCATTTCGTGCACGGGTTCCTCAAGACCTTCGTGTTCGCGGCGGTCGTCTCCCTGGTCTCCTGCTTCAAGGGCGTCACCACCCGGGGCGGCGCCGAGGGCGTGGGCAATGCCACGACCGCGGCCGTCGTCATCAGCATGGTCCTCATCCTCGTCCTCGACTACTTCGCCACCGCGGTCCTCAACGCTTTTGGAATCACATGACCGAGCATAAGCGAGGAAATGGTCGCATCGATCGCCGTGGGACGCGACCATGATCGACGCCTTCGGAGTCGTCAAGCGCTTCGGACCCCGCACCATCCTGCGGGGGATCGACATGAAGGTCGAGACCGGCGAGACGCTCGTCATCATCGGCGGCTCCGGCTGCGGCAAGTCCACCTTCCTCAAGTGCGTCATCGGCCTGCACCACCCCGACGAGGGGAAGATCGTCGTCGACGGCGTCAACGTGGCCGACCTCAAGACCGAGCGCGAGATCGCCGACTACCGCCGCAAGTTCGGCTACCTGTTCCAGGAAGGCGCCCTGTTCGACTCGCTGACGGTCTGGGAGAACATCACCTTCGGCCTGCGCTACCTGACCGACATCGAGCCCGGCAAGTACCGGAAGATCGCCTCGGACTGCCTCGCGCTCGTGGGCCTCAAGGACGTCGAGGACTTCAAGCCGTCGGAGCTCTCCGGCGGCATGAAGAAGCGCGTGGCGCTCGCCCGTGCCATCGCCGCCCAGCCGTCGTACATTTTGTATGATGAGCCCACGACGGGCCTGGATCCGATCATGACGGACGTCATCGCCGACCTGATCCTGGACCTTCAGAAGCAGCTGAAGGTGACCGCCATCGCCGTCACGCACGACATGAAGGCGGCATACAAGGTCGCCAGCCGCATCGCGATGTTCCACGAGGGGAAGGTGCTTCAGGTCGCGCACCCGGAGATCATCCGGATCAGCGATAACCCCTACGTTCGTCAGTTCGTGGACGGCAAGAGTGAAGGCCCGATCAAGATGAAGCTCAAGGAGTTCGAGGCGGAAGGCGCGTCCAACGCGCACACCGTCAAGGCAGCCTGATGACGCTCGAAACGAAAGTCGGCGCGTTCGTGCTGGGAGGTCTGTCGCTCCTCGCCACCGCCATTTTCCTGCTCGGCGACGTCACCTTCGAGAAGCGCTACACGCTCTACGGCCAGTTCTCCGACGTCGCCAACCTCTCCAAGGACGCCCCGGTCAAGCTCTCCGGCGTCGAGGTCGGCCAGGTCCGCTCGATCGAGCTCGTCGACGGCGGCGCGCGCGTCGTCATGTCCGTCCGTAAGGGCGTCGACATCTACAACGACGCCGTGTTCCAGATCGGCTCCACCGGCATCATCGGCTCCAAGTACCTGCAGGTGGATCAGGGCTCCCGCGCCAAGGGCGTCATCCCGGCCAACTCGACCGTCCGCGGCGAGGACCCCGTCTCCATCGAGAAGTCCCTGACCAAGGCGCTCGCCAAGGTCGAGAAGCTCCTCGACAGCATGACCAAGGAAGGCCCCCGCGGCACCCTGGCCGACAACCTGACCGAGACCGTGGCCAACGTCCGCGAGATGACGGCCAACCTCAATGACCTCATCGAGACGACGAAGCCCAAGCTCGAGCGGGCGATGGGCCGCACCGACGACATCACCGAGAAGCTCGACGCCCTGCTCGCGAAGTCGAACACGATGATGGCCAGCCTCAACACCAGCTCCGGCACCATCGGCGCCCTGCTCAACGACCAGAAGATCAAGGACGACGTGAAGGAGACGGTGGCCAGCGTGAAGGAAGCCGCCGGCACCGCGAAGGACGTGTTCGGGCGCATCACGCAGTTCCGGGTGTTCTGGAACTACGACTGGCGCTACGAGCACGCGGTGCGCACCTCGCGCGTGGACCTCGGCCTCAAGATCTCGCCGCGCGACGGCCGCTACTACTACGTCGGCGGCTCGAACCTGGCCAACATCAACGACGAGAAGCGCGGCTCGAAGACGGATTACGCCCGTCCGAACCAGATCGACGGCCTGATCGGCTTCGAGAACGGCTGGTGGGACGTGGGCTTCGGCGTGATCCGCTCCGGCGGCGGCGCGCGCGTGACCCTTACGCCCTTCCACAAGGACCCGATCCTCGGCCGCCTCTCCGTCGCGGCCCAGGGCCACGACTTCGGCCGCAACCGCATCATCGAGGGGCGGCGCTTCTCCAAGCCCGCCTACGACCTGGGCGCGCAGATCAGGGTCCAGAAGCACGTCAGCCTCGGCGGCCGCGTCGAGGACATCGCCGAGGTCCCGCGCTACCAGAGCTGGATCAACATCATGTTCGAGGACACCGACATCGCCTACCTGTTCGGCATGGTCTCCTTCGGCGCCGCCGGCAGCAAGGGCCGGTCGAAGAAGCAGCCGGACCCTCGCCGCGCCCGTCACTTTGCCGCGCGCCGCGGGAAGGCCCAGGGCCTTTTCTTCCGCAGCAAAGCCTCCAACGCGTCGCGGAACACCCCGTCGAGCCTCCCGTTCGGATACTTGTGCCGCATCGCGGCTTGGGCTTCCGTCATGAGCCGGAAGAAGCTTTCGTCGGCGGTGAAGGCGATGCGGACGGCGTGGGGCGGCGCCGGCGCGGGCGTCGGAGGTGGAAGGGCCGGAGACGGATAGGCCGGAGGCGGTGAGGTCGGAGGCGGAGGGGCCGGAGACGGAGGGGCCGGCGCCGGCGATCCCGCGGTCGGCGCGGCGATCGACGGGCAACCTTCGCCGGGCGGCGTCGACGCCGCGGCCGGCGGTTCGATCGGAGAGTCTTCGGTCGCGGGCGGCGTCGGTGCCGATGCGGCGGCGGGAAGTTCGAACAGGGAAGATTCCCGGGGAGCTGGGACCGTCGCCGGCGCAGCCGAGGACGGCGCGATGAAACGCACGACGTCGCGCCGCGGCTCTTCCGTGCGCCGAGAGGCGACCAGGCGCTCGACCTCCCAGACGCGTTTTCCCGCCGCGGCGCTGACGAGAGCGGCCGCGTCGGGCTCCTTCAAGAAGGGATGCAGCAAGGCGATCGATTCGAGGGTGAGACGTCCTTGGCGAAGCAGAGGCCCGATCGGCGGGAACAGCTTGAGGGATCGGGCGGCGCGGATACGGCGGTACGCCGCCGCTTCGGAGAAGCCGAGTTTGTGCACGCAGCACTCGAACAGAGAAACGTACGAATGGTCTTTGTAGAGTCCGCGCCGATCGGTCTCCGCCAAAGTTTCGACGAGGTCGCAAGTCGCGCCGCGCTCGATCTTGGCAAGCTCGAGGAGGCGCGTCCACAATTCCTCGGCGGAGAGACGAGAGATATCCACATGATTCACGATTTCACCTCCAAAAACTGTTGTCAACAACAGTTTTTACCGTCTATAGCAGACGATCGAGCCCCCGGAAAAGTTGCATCGCAAAATCGTCGCGCGGCCGCGATGGACGGCGCGCCGGGCGTCTGTTATAAGAGTCGCATGCGGTTCGCGCCCTTGGCCGTCGCTCTCGTCCTGACGTGCGCGACCTCGCCCGCGCGCGCGTGGGAGGCGAAGGCGGGCAGGGTCGCCGAGCGCCTGAGCCGGCCGCGGGTCCCGCCGGCGTCCCCGAGTTGGAGAAAGCCCGGCTGGGCGAAAAAGATCCGCGCGCCGGAGGACAAGGTCTTCTGGGCCGAGGAGCACGCGGGCAGGACCTACGTGTTCGGCGTCGGCCTCGTGCGCGGCGTGGACAACCCCGGCCTGCGCGCCTCCGCGGCCGCCGACCGCGCGCGGGCGAGCCTGCTCGAGGGAAAGGAGGGGGCCTTGCTCGAGGGCTCCGAGATCCTCGACTGGCATCTCGACCGCCGCGGCGACCTATACGCGCTCGCGGTCCTGATCCGCTAGGGAACTTTTCCGGGGTCCCGATCGTATTAGAGGGAGGAGGTCTAAAAAAACCGACAATCGAACACTTGTTCGAAATCGGAAAATCAGCTATACTCCGGCCATGGCCAGACTGAAAACCGTCTATCGCTGCCAAGCCTGCGGGCACTCCGCGAGCAAGCCCATGGGCCAGTGCCCCGGCTGCTCGGAGTGGAACTCGATGGCCGAGGAGGTCGTCGAGGCCCGGCCCGGCGCTTTGGCCGAGACCCTCGCCGCGTCCGGGGCCTCCGGCTCCGGCGGCCCCGGCCAGTTGACCGCCTTCTCGTCCGCCGTCACCGCGCTCAAGGACGCCGCCGAGACGCCGGAAAAGCGCACGCCCGTCGGCATGGCCGAGCTCGACCGCCTGTTCGGCGGCGGCATCGTCCCCGGACAGGTCATCCTGCTCGCCGGCCCTCCCGGCATCGGCAAGTCCACCCTCATGCTCCAGGCCGCGGCCAGGCTCGCCGAGAAGGGGCCGTTCCTGTACGCCTCCGGCGAGGAGAGCCTGCGCCAGGTCTCCAGCCGCGCCAAGCGCCTCGGCCTGTCCTCCGAGCAGCTGTACCTCGTCTCCGAGTCCTCGCTGTCCAAAATACTCGCCGCCATGGAGCAGGTCAAGCCGTGGGCGATGGTCCTCGACTCCATCCAGACCGTGACCCACCCGCAGCTCGCCTCGAGCCCGGGCTCCGTCGGCCAGGTGCGCGAGTGCGCCGCCGAGCTCGTGCGCGCCGCCAAGGCGAAGGACACCGTCGTCTTCCTGCTCGGCCACGTGACCAAGGACGGCTCGCTCGCCGGCCCCAAGGTCCTCGAGCACCTCGTCGACACCGTGCTGTATTTCGACACGGACAATCACGACGTGCTCCGCGTCCTGCGCGCCCAGAAGAACCGCTTCGGCCCTACCGACGAGCTCGGCTTGTTCGAGATGGGGGAGGCCGGTCTCAAGGAAGTCAAAGACGCCACCGCCTTCTTCGCCGCGGAGCTCGGCCGCGCCGCCGCTCCGGGCCGCTCCGTTTCCGTCGCGCTGGAAGGCTCCCGCCCGGTCCTCGTCGAGGTGCAGTCTCTGGTCGTTCCGACCCGATACCCTTTGCCCCGCCGCATGTCCACCGGCCTCGACCTCAACCGCGTCCTCGTCCTGCTCGCGGCGATGGAGCGGCACATCGGCCTGCGCCTGGAGGACCGGGACTGCTTCGTCAGCCTCGCCGGCGGCCTGCGCCTGAAGGACCCCGCCCTCGACCTCGCCGCGTGCATGGCGGTCGCCGGCTCGTGGCGCGACAAGTCGGTCCCCTCCGACCTGGTCCTGCTCGGCGAGGTCAGCCTCCTCGGCGAGGTCGCCCGCGTCCCGCAGCTCGAGCTGCGCCTGCGCGAGGCGGCGAAGGCGGGTTTTAAGCGAGCGCTGGTTCCCTCGAGAGCCGCCAAAGACCTGCCCAAGACCCTCGGCCTGACGGTGACGGGGGTCGCGGACCTGCGCGAGGCGGCGGAAGCCGCTTTCGGCGTCGAGTAGCGGCTCCCGATTTCGTAGAATAGGCCCGTTCATCCCGTTATAACCTCCGTCGGGGGCATCCCATGTATACCGTGATATTCCGTCTCGCCGTCATCCTCATCTGTCCCGCCATCGTCTATTTCGGAAAGATCGCCCCGACCCCGGCCGGCCTCGGCATCGGCTTCGCGGTCGGCCTGTTCATCGTCGGCATCGAGTACATGGTCGCCGAGCTCAACCTCCTGACCTTGATCACCGGCGTGCTCGGCATCGCGGTCGGCATCATCACCTCGCGCCTCGTGGACTACTCGGTGTTCCAGATGGGCAATGAGGAGATCTACAAGGTCTGGGACAAGTACTCCCTGCTGCGGTTCTTCGGGTTCGGCGTCCTCGGCTTCGTGATCGCGCTGCGCAAGGCGCCCGAGCTCGACGACCTCGACAAGGACCTGCTCAAGATGGGCAAGAAGCGCGGCTCCGACCTGAAGATCCTCGACTGCAACGCGATCATCGACGGCCGCGTCGCCGAGGTCGTGGAGACCCATTTCCTGTCGGGGACTTTGGTCGTCCCCCGGTTCGTGCTGACCGAGCTCCACCGCCTCGCCGACGCCGAGGACCCGATGAAGCGCGCCCGCGGCCGCCGCGGCCTCGACATCCTCGCGCGCCTGCAGGAAGGCCACGTCGTGCCCGTGCGCATCCTCGACAAGGACGTCCCCGAGATCGCCGAGATCGAGGGCAAGGTGGTCAAGCTCGCCCGGGAGATGGGCGCCCGGATCGTCACCACCGACTTCAACGTCAACAAGGTGGCGACCCTCGAGGGCGTGACCGTCCTGAACGTGAACGACTTGTCCTCCGCCCTTAAAACGGTGGTCCTGCCCGGCGAGACGATGAGCGTGTTCGTCATGAAGGACGGCAAGGAGCGCGAGCAGGGCGTCGGCTTCCTGGACGACGGCACGATGGTGGTCGTCGAGGACGGCCGCCGCTCCGTCGGCAAGCGCCTCGAGGCGACGGTGACCTCGATCCATCAGACCTCCAACGGCCGCATGATCTTCGCGAAGGCCCGCCCGGAAGCCCGCCCGGAGCGCCAGGCGGCGTGATGCGCGCCGCCGCGATCATCGTCTCGGGCGGGTCGGGCTCCCGCATGGGGCGCCCGAAGCAGTTCCTGCCGCTGGCGGGCTCCACGGTCGCGGAGCTCTCGCTCGAATGCTTCGCGGGCATGGACGAGGTCGAGAGCGTCGTGCTCGTCCTCGGCGAGGACTCGTTCAGGGAGCACGGAACGCGCCTCGCCGGCGGCAAGGTGAAGGTCGTCCTGGCGGGCCCGACGCGCATGGGCTCGGTGCGCAACGGCTTCGCGGCGTTGCCTCCCGGCGTCGAAGTCGTCGCCGTGCACGACGGCGCTCGTTCCATGATCACTCCGGAGGTCGTGCGCGCGACCTTCGCCGAGGCCGCCAAGTCCGGGGCGGCCGTCGCCGCCGTTCCGGTCAAGGACACGTTGAAAATCGTCGAGCGAAGCGAGATGATCGTTTCCGAGACGCCCGACCGCTCGCGTTTCTGGGCCGCGCAGACGCCCCAGACCTACCGCTATTCGATCCTGAAGGAAGCCCTGGAGAAGTTCGCGGGCGACGCGGACGCCACCGACGAATCCCAGCTCGTCGAGCGCTGCGGCCACAAGGTCGCGGTGGTCGAGTCGACCTACGAGAACTTCAAGATCACCACCCCGGAGGACATCACGATGGCGGGCGCGATCATCGAGGCCCGCGCGGGCGGGCGCCGCGAGAGCCGGACGGGATTCGGCTACGACATACACAAGCTCGTCGAGGGACGCGAGCTGTGGCTCGCGGGGATCAAGCTGCAGCATGACAAGGGTTTGCTCGGCCACTCCGACGGGGACGCGGTCCTGCACGCGTCCTGCGACGCGGTGCTCGGGGCGCTCGGGCTCGGGGAGATCGGCATCGCCTTCCCGCCCACCGACCCCAAGTTCAAGGGGCTGGCCTCGAAGGACATCGTGGCCAACACCTTGGGAAAGCTCGCCGCCTGCGGCGGCGAGCTGATTCACCTCGACGCGACCCTCATCGCCGAGGAGCCCAAGCTCAAGCCGCACTACGAGAAGCTCAAGGCCTCGCTCGCCGCGCTGTTCCGTCTGCCCGAGTCGCGCGTGAGCCTGAAGGCCAAGAGCAACGAAGGCCTCGACGCGATCGGCCGCGGCGAGGCCATCGCCTGCCACGCCGTCGCCACCGTCCTCGCCCGATAGCGCCGGGGTGCCTTATTTCCTGATCGCGGTCTCCAACATCCTCGGCGGCTCGACCTACGCGGTGACGACCGCGGCCCTCGCGGGCTTCCCCGAGAAGGACCTGATGCTCCTGCGCATGGCGCTGTGCGCGGCCTTGTTCGTCCCGTTCGTCTGGCGGGGCCGCGGGCGCCTGGCGCGCGCGACCCGCGGGGACTGGGCGCGCATCGCCGCCGTCGGGCTGTTCGGCTATGCCCTGCCGCTGGCGCTGGGCACCTACGGGGTGAAGCTCTCCTCGGCCACGAACGCGTCCTTGCTCGTGGGCATCGAGCCGGTCACCATCGTCCTGCTCTCCGCCCTCTTCCTGGGCGAGGCCCTGACGGGGCTGAAGGTCCTCTCCCTCGTCCTGGGCGTGACCGGGGCGATGTTCATCGCCTTCCAGGGGTTTCCGAGCCTGTCCGGAGTCTTCACGGACCGTCTCAAGGGAGACCTGATCCTGGCGACGCACGGCTCCTGCTGGGCGCTGTACAGCGTGCTGGGCAAGTCCGCGCTCAAGCGCGTGGACCCGCTCGATTTCACGGCGGTCACGTCGATCATCGGCTTCGCCGGCGTGGCCTTGTGGGCGGCGCCGGGGGCGACCCCTTCGGCCTGGGCGGCGGTCCCGCCCGCCGCCTGGCTCGCGATGAGCTATCTCGCCGTCGCCGGCGGCTTCCTCGCCGTCATCCTGTGGAACGTCGCGCTGAAGAAGGTCGAGGCGTCGAGGGTGGCCAACTTCATCTTCCTGCAGCCTGTCGTCGGCGTCCTGCTCGGCGTGGGCCTGCAGGGCGACCCGCTCACGCGGTGGAGCATGGCCGGCGGCGCGCTCGTCCTCGCCGGCATGTACGCCGCCTCCCGCTCCTAGCCCGGGCCGAGCAGCTGGTCGAGCCCTTTGAGCGGGATGATCGCCCATTGCGGCTGGGTCTCCAGCTCGTGCTGGATCTCGCCGAGGGCCCTGTTGATCATCATCGCCTCGAGGATCAGGTTCGTCTCCTCGCGGCTCTTGGGGAGGACCTTGCTGTCGCCCATTTTCGCGAGGTAGGAGTTCAGGAACGCGGCCGAGACCCAGCGGCTCCAGAACCGCGCCCAAGGCTCGAGGCGGGCCGCGTCTTCGGCGCGGATGACGCCGACCCGGCCCAGCAGGATCGTGTAGACCGCGTAGTCGAAGGAGCGGAGCATGCCGGCCACGTCGCGCAGCGGAGACCGTTTGATGCGGCGTTCCTGCAGCGACTGCGACGGCGGTCCTTCGAAGTCGAAGATCTGGAAATCGCTGCCCGTGTAGAGCAGCTGCTTGAGATGGTAGTCGCCGTGGCAGCGGATCCTCCGGCCGGAAAGCCTCCTGCCGATGAGCGCGTGCAGGCGCTTCTGGACCTCCTCGCTCCGGCCGAGGATCGATTCCGCCAAATGGCGATGCGCCTCGGGGACCTCCTTGAGCTTCTTGCGCAGCAGGTAAAGGGACTCGTTGGCCCGGTTGCGCAGCGACTGGTACAGCGACCTCTGGTACAGCTCGGAGAAGTCCTCGGGGGAGAATCCCGGCTCCGCCGGCGAGTCGGACAACGCCAGATGGAGCTCCGCGGTGCGCAGGCCGAGCAGCTTGGCGGTCTCCAGGGAATCGCCGAGGCGCTCGAGCGCGAGGGGCGTCGGCGCCGCGTCGGCCGGTCCGAAAGGCTGGGCGGGAGGAGTCGCCGTTTCTTTGGGAAGCTCGGCCGTCGCGGGGATGTCGTCGAAATAGCGGCGCAGGGAGTCGAGGATGTACTGCCAGGCGTCCCCCCGGTTCGGGACGAAGCAATGGAGGACCGCGAGCAGGCTCGGCTCCCCCCGGCGCGGGCGGTAGGTGATCTCGCCGGCGAGCGCCGGCGAGGAGTGGAAGCCCCTCTTCTCGAGATACCGCCCGATCTCCGCGTCGGGATTCTGCCCTTCGTAGTGCCGGCGGTACAGCTTGAGGATCAGGCGGTCGCCGAAACGGATCGAGGTGTTCCGCTGGATGGTCTTGGCCAGGGAGGCCTCGGGCTGGGCCTGATCGCCGATCACGGCTTCGAGCGACGGCAAGGCGCTCAGGGCGATCTCTCCGTGGCGTCCCTTGAGACGCCGCCCCTCCCGGATCCCCGTCAGCAGGGCCCCGCAGAAGGCCGGATCGTACATCGCGTCGAAGAGGACGCCCTCGGCGCCTCGCCCCGCGCCCTTTCCGCGGATCAGGGCCACGACGGAGAAAGGCTGCTCCTGCCGGATCTTCTCGGCCTTCTCGCCGTCGGCGAAGGCGAGGGGCAGCACGTAGGTCTCGGACGGCGCATCGAGGAATTCCGCCTCGATGAGGCAGACGCGGGCGCCGGATTTATCCCCGGCGCCCAAGACCGTCTCCTCGACGAGGCGGACCGACCGCAGCTGATGGGATTTTCCCTCGAACCAGTGCCGGACGCGGAGATGGGTCGCCAGGGCCTCCCGGAGATCGGGGGCCGCCCTCTCCGAGAAGACCTCCGTCCACGATTCCGAGCAGCGCAGCGCCGGCGCCGAGGGCGCCGCGGCGCCGTCGACTCCCGGGACGGTGGGCTTCCTGATCCTGAACCAATAGAAGGAATGAGGGCCCAAGGTGAGCCGGTAAGGCTCGTCCTTCACCGGCGGGAACTCGAAGCGGCCGAACATCTCGACGAGGCTCAAGCCCTTGAACCTCGACAGGTCGAGCTCGGCGAGCTCGACGAAGCGGGAGAGGTTGGCCACGACGAGGATGAGCTCCTCGTCGTGGGACCGGACGAAGGCGAAGATCTTCCGGTTCTCGCAGCCGACGAACGACATCGACCCGCGGCCGAAGGCCTTGTAGCGCTTGCGCAGGTCGATGAGGCGCTTCGTCCACCAGAACAGCGAATGGGTGTTGTTCTGCTGGATGTCGACGTTCACGGCCTCGTAATGGTACTCGGGGTCGATGCCGATGGGCAGGTAGAGGGATTGCGGGTTGGCGCGGGAGAACCCGGCGTTGCGGTCGGCGTTCCACTGCATGGGCGTGCGCACGCCGTTGCGGTCGCCGAGGTGGATGTTGTCGCCCATGCCGATCTCGTCCCCGTAGTACAGGACCGGCGTCCCCGGCAGGCTGAATAGCAGGGCGTTGAGGAGCTCGATCTTCCGCCGGTGGTTCCCGAGAAGGGGGGCCAGCCGCCGGCGGATGCCGAGGTTGATCCGCGCCCGGGATTCCTTGGTGTAAAAACGATACATGTAGTCCCGTTCCTCGTCGGTCACCATCTCCAAGGTGAGCTCGTCGTGGTTGCGCAGGAAGAGCGCCCACTGGCCGCGGTCGGCGACGTCGGGCGTCTGCTCGAGGATGTCCACGACGGGGGAGCAGTCCTCCATGCGCAGGGCCATGAACAAGCGGGGCATGATGGGGAAGTGGAAGGCCATGTGGCATTCGTCGCCTTCGCCGAAATAGGCGGCCGCGTCCTCCGGCCATTGATTGGCCTCGGCCAGGAGCATGCGGTCCTTGTATTTCCGGTCGACGTGCCGCCGCAGTTCCTTCAGGAAAGAGTGCGTCGCCGGCAGGTTCTCGCAGGTGGTTCCCTCGCGCTCGAAGAGATAGGGGACGGCGTCGAGCCTCAGGCCGTCCACGCCGAGGCCCAGCCAGAAGTCCAGGGCCTTGAAGACGTGCGCGCGCACGCCGGGGTTGTCGAAATTGAGGTCGGGCTGATGAGAGTAGAACCGGTGCCAGTAGTAGGCCTTGGCCACCGGGTCCCAGTTCCAGTTCGAGGTCTCGAAGTCCGAGAAGATGATCCGGGCGTCCCGGTATTTCTGGGGGTCGTCGCTCCAGACGTAGGACTCCCGCTCGAGGCTTCCCACCGGTGCCCGGCGCGCCTTCTGGAACAACTCGTGCTGGTCGGAGGTGTGGTTGAGGACCAGCTCGGTGATGACCTTCAGGCCCCGGCGGTGCGCCTCGCGGAGGAACTCCTTGAAGTCCTCCAAGGTCCCGTAGTCGGGATGCACGCCGAAGAAGTCCGAGATGTCGTAGCCGTCGTCGCGGAGGGGGGACGGATAGAAGGGCAGGAGCCAGATCGCGGTCACGCCGAGGTCCTGGAGGTAGTCCAGCTTCTGGGTCAGGCCCGCGAAGTCGCCCTTCCCGTCCCCGTTGCCGTCGAAGAACGCGCGGACGTGCAGCTCGTAGATGACGGCGTCCTTGTACCAGCCCGTCGGGGCCGTGATTGTTCTGGCCCTCGTCCGTCGCTGCGTCGTCATCGAAAGGTCGGCCTCCGGCGTCTGCGCGCTCATCGGGATTCTACCGTTTATGCGGGCGATCCGTCCTTGTCGAGCTTCTTCATGACGGCCTGGATGAGGTCCATCGGCAGGGGGAAGAACAAGGTCGTGCTCCGCTCCCCGCCCAACGTCTGCGCGGTCTGAAGGAAGCGCAGCTGCATGCCCGCCGGCTGGGCGCTGAGTATGCCCGCCGCCTCGGCCAGCTTCAGGGACGCCTGCATCTCGCCCTCGGCGATGATCACCTTGGCGCGCCGCCCGCGTTCCGCCTCGGCCTGCTGCGCGATCGCGCGCTGCATCTGCTCCGGGATCTGCACGTCCTTGACCTCCACGACGCTGACCTTGATCCCCCAGGAGTCGGTCTGCTGGTCGATGATCTGCTGCAGGCGCTGGTTGATCTTGTCCCGCTCGCTGAGCAGCTCGTCGAGGTCGGCCTGCCCCACCACGCTGCGCAAAGTCGTCTGCGCGATCTGCGAGGTCGCCACCATGTAGTTCTCGATCTGGTTGACGGCCTTCGAGGGGTCCAGCACCCGGAAGTAGCACACCGCGTTGACCTTCGCGGGGATGTTGTCCTTGGTGATGAGCTCCTGGACCGGGACGTCGAGCGTGACGGTGCGCAGGTCCACCCGGACCATCTTGTCGACGGCCGGGATCAGCAGGACGAGGCCGGGCCCCTTGGCGCCGATCAGGCGGCCGAGGCGGAAGACGACGCCGCGCTCGTATTCGCGCAGGATGCGGATCGCCTGCCCCAGCAGCACGATCGTGATGACGACGGCCGGCATCAGCAGGCTGAGAATTTCGATCATGGTTTTTTCTCCTTGAGTTCCTCGACGCGCAGCAGGTTCCCGGCGACTCCGACGACTTTCACGCGCGCGCCCTTCTCCACCCGGGCGGGGGCCTCCGCCGTCCACAGCTCGCCGTTGATGAAGATCATGCCTCCGGGATCGAGCGCCTCCCGGGCCTCGCCCGTCCGCCCGACGAGGGTCTCGACGCCGACCGCCGGCTTCAGGCGGCGGGTCTTGAGCAGCTTGGAGACGACGAGCAGGACGAAGGCCCCCGTCGCCGCCGTGATCCCGACGACGACCTCGAGCGAGACCCGGAAGTAGGCGTCGCTGGCGTCGAACAGGAACAGGCTGCCGAGGACCAGCAGTATGAGGCCTCCGATCGACAGCAGGCCGTGGGACGGGATCTGGAGCTCGAGGATCAGGAGCACGACGGCCAGGACGATGAGCAGGAGTCCCGCGTAGTTGACCGGCAGTATGCTCAGGGAGTAGCCCGCCAGGATCAGGCAGGTCAGCCCGACGACCGCGCCGAAGCCCACCCCGGGGCTGCCGAACTCGTAGATCAGGCCGTAGATCCCGATCATCAGGAGGAGAAGGGCGAGATTGGGGTTCGCGATGACCTGGAGGACGCGGCGCAGGGGGGCCATCGGGAAGTCCCGGACCTCCGCCCGCGCCAGATTCAGACGCCCTTTGCGCCCGCGCTTGTCGAACCGGCGCCCCTCCAGCTTCCGGAACAGCTCCTCCCGGTCGGCCGCGACGACCTCCACCACCTTCTGCGCCAGAGCCTCCTCGGCCGTCAAGGACACGCTCTCGCGGACGGCCTTCTCGGCCCAGGCGGCGTTGCGGCCCTTGTCCGACGCCAGCACCCGGACGTAGGCCGCAGCGTCGGAGACCGCCTTCTCGCTCAAGAGGGAAAGGCGCGCGCCTTTCGGCTCGGGCTTGCCCTTGGCGGGCGGGCCGCCCTCGCCGCCGATCGCCACGGGATGCGCGGCGCCGAGATGCGTGCCTGGGGCCATGGCCGCCGCGTCGGAGGCCATCAGGATGAAGACCCCGGCGGAGGTGGCGCGGGCCCCCGGAGGCGCGACGTGGACGATCACCGGCACGGTCGAGTTGAGCATCGCCGAGACGATCTCCCGCGTGGAGTCGAGCAGACCGCCGGGAGTGTCCAGCTCGATGAGCACGGCTTGCGCCCCTCCCGACTCGGCGGCGGCGACGCCGTCCTGGATGTGCCGGCTCATCGGCGGGGTGATCGGCCCGCGGGCCTCGAGGCGGAGCACGCGCCCGGGCGGGACCGCCCCGGCGAAGCCGGCTAAGACAAGGGCAAGGAGGCAGGAAGCGAGCACGGTAAGAGCATCGCTCTATCGGCGCCCCGGGACCATTGCCGCGCCGTAAAAATTTTGTCCCCTGGCGCCGGCGGCGTCAGGTCGACGAGGCGTGGAAGACCGCGCGGTATCGGTCGCGCGCCGCGGCGAACGCCGCGCGGCGGGTACGCTCCACCGTATGCGCGAAGGGCAGGTCCAGCGCGAGGAAATCCGCCCAGCGTCCGTGCTTCTCGATCTGGAAGTGCAGATGCGGGCCGGTGGCCAGTCCCGTCGAGCCGACGTAGCCGATGACGCGGCCCTGCTCCACGCGGGCCCCTTTGCGGATGCCGCGGCCGAACCGGGTGAGATGGGCGTACAGCGTCGTGTAAACGCCGTCGTGGCGGATCTTGACGACGTTGCCGAAGCCGCGCTCGTGATGCGCCGCCGTGACGACGCCGTCCGCCACCGCGGACACCGGCGTGCCGGTCGCCGCCGCGTAGTCGGTGCCGTGGTGGGGGCGGTTGACGCGCAGGATGGGATGGCGCCGGTTCCGGTCGAAGCCGGAGGAGACGCGGGCGAACTTGAGCGGCGCCCGCAGGAACATGCGTCGCAGGGACTCGCCCGCCGCGTCGTAGTACTCCCCGTCGAACAGGACGGCCGTGCGCTTCCGGGTCGTCCGGCCGTCGTAGGCGCACGCCTCGACCGAGCGCCCGAGCACCCGGCCCGCGGCGGAACGCTCGCTCCACGCGACGGAGAACCGGTCCCCGTCCCTCGTCTCGGAAAGGAAGTCGACGGTCCATTGGAAGGCTTCGGCGAAGCGGACGATGACCTCCGCCGGCACGCCGGCCGATTCCATCGACAGCCACAGACTGCCGTTGATCTCTCCTTCGGCGCGGCGCTCGGTCACCGCGATCGGGTCCCGCCGGGATCGCGAGCGCAGCGTCCCTCCGGGGCCGGGCGTCACGATCGCCCGCCTCTCGCCGTGCGCGAGGGTCAGGTGCAGGAGGCCGCCGTCGGCGCCGCGCACCAGGCGAAAGCGGTCGCTCGGGCGCAGGCGTCGGGAGTCGAGCGCGCGGCCCACGGCGCCGGCGAGGGCCGCCGCTTCGGCCGCGCCGCAGCCCGCGTCGCGCAGCGCCCGGGGGATGAGGCGATTGCCGAGCTCCTCCTCGACGATGGAGGGGCCGAGTCTCGGCTCGGGGCGGAGCGCGGCCGTCTCCAGGATCGCGTGCGAGCGGGCGCCTCCCCATACGAGGGCCGCCGCCGCGCCGTACAGCAAGGTCCGGCGAACGGCGTCACTCATGCCGCTTGGGGGCCCCGGGCTTGCCGGCGAGCGCGGCCTTGACCTTGCTCAGCGCGCGGCGGTTGCGCTGCCAGCAGGCTTCGTTCGCTTCCGGGCACTCCGGCTTTTCCTTGCCGAGGGACAAGGTCGCGATCCGTCCGCCCGGGATGCCGAGCGCGAGGTAGTAATCGCGGACCGCCTTGGCGCGCTTCTGGCCGAGAGCCAGGTTGTAGGGGATGGTCCCGCGCTCGTCGCAATGGCCCTCGACGAGCACCTCCCAGCTGCGGTTCTCCTTGATCGCGGCGGCGTTGCGCTTGAGAGCCGCCCTCGCCTCCGCGGTGAGCGCGTCCCGGTCGTAGTCGAAGCGGATCGCGGCGAGCTCCGAGGTCTCCACGTACAGCGAGCCCCGGATGCGGGGCTCCTCCGTCGAGGCCGCGGCGCGGGCCGCCGCGGCGGCCGCCGCCGCGTCCTTCGCGGCTTTCTTCCCGCCCGCGCATGCGCACAGGGCTGCCAGGGCCGCCAGGCACGCCGTCCGTCCCAATCGATGGATGTTCATGGTTTGATTGTAGCTGGGAAAAATAGATTTAAAAAATAGATAATGATCATGTAAGTCATAGATATTAAGAATGAGAGCGCCGTCGTGATCCCGATCAATTACCACCACCTCTACTACTTCTGGATCTCCGCCAAGGCGGGGCGCATCGGCGCCGCGAGCCGCGAGCTCCGCCTGGCGCAGCCGACGCTCAGCCTCCAGCTCCAGCAGCTGGAGCGTTCGCTCGGCTGCCGCCTCCTCGAGCGGGGCCCTCGGGGGGTGACCTTGACCGCCGAGGGCCGGATCGCCTTCGACTACTGCGAGAGGATCTTCTCCCAGGGCGACGAGCTGGCGGCGGCGCTGCAATCGGGGGGCGTGTCCGGGCCCGCCGTCCTGCGCCTGGGCGTCTCCGAGTCCGTCTCCCGGGGGGCGGTGACGCAGGTCCTGGAGCACCTCCACAGGGTCGACGCGCATCTGCGGGTGAGCATTCTCGGCGCCACCTCCGAGGAGCTGCGCCAGCGGCTGGGGCAGCACCGGCTCGACCTGGTGGTGTCGCACGTCGACTTCACGCCTCAGTTGGGCGTCGAGTTCACGGGCCGCCTGGCCGGGACCATCCCGATCCATTTCGTGGGGACCCCGAAGGTGGCCGCGAGGATCGCCCGGTTCCCCTCGGACCTCGCCCGCGTGCCGATGATGCTCATGTCCCCGGACAACCCGGCGCGCAAGGAGATCGACCTCTTCCTCTGCCGCCACGCCGTCGCGGTCTCGGTCGACGTGGAGACGGAGGACGCCGAGCTCATCCGTTATCTCGCCCTGCGCGGCAAGGGCGCGGCCGCGCTCGACGCGCTGACGGTGCGGGAGGACCTGGCGCACGGGAGACTGCGCAAGCTCCATCCGCGCGGACCGGCGGTCAAGGAGCGCGTCTGGTTCATCTGCGGGCGCCACCCGAAGCCGAACCCCGCGCTGCGCCGGGCGATCGAGAGCCTCACGGACAGATTCGTTCTTCGCGTATAGTAGAATGCGCGCAATGATCCGGCGGCTCATCCTGGTTCTCCTCGCCTTCTCCCCGGCGGCTTGCGGCCGCTCGGAGCCCGACGACGGGAAGATCCACGTCCGCTACCTGGCCAGTCCCGACGTCGGCGGCTTCTCCAAGGTCATCATCGAGCGCTTCGAGCGCGTCCACCCGGGCGTCAAGGTGGACATGATCGAGGGGCCCGCCGCCGGGGACGCGCGCGAGAACATGTACTCCACGGCCTTCATGGGGAAGGACGATTCCTACGACCTCGCCTACGTGGACGTGGCGTGGGTGCCGAAGTTCGCGGCCCAGGGCTGGCTGAGGCCTTTGGACGAGCTCATCGCGCCCGAGAAGCTGGCCGCGTTCCTTCCCGGCGATCTCGAGGGCTCGCGCTATCAAGGCAAGCTCTACCGCCTGCCGGTCCAATCCGACGGGGGCATGCTCTACTACCGGAAGGACCTCCTGGCGGCGAAGGGCATCCCGGTGCCGCGGACCTGGGAGGAGCTCGTCGCCGCCGCGAAGAAGACGCGCACCACGGCGATCACGGGGTTCGTCTTCCAGGGCAAGCAGTACGAGGGCTTGGTCTGCGTCTTCCTGGAGCTGGTCTGGGGCTTCGGAGGCGACCTCCTCGATCCCTCGGGCGCCGTCCGCATCGACGAGCCGCCGGCTGTCGCCGCGCTGAGCGCCCTCGTGAACGCGATCCACGTCGACGGGATCGTTCCTCCGGCCGTTCTGACCTATCAAGAGGAGGAGGCGCGCAACGTCTTCCAGGAGGGCCGCGCGGTGTTCATGCGCAATTGGCCCTACGCCTGGAACCTGATGCAGAAGGAAGGCTCCCCGGTGCGCGGGAAGATCGGCGTCGTGCCCATGGTCTCCGGCCCCGGCGGCCGGCCCGCGGCGACCTTGGGCGGCTGGGGCTTCGCGGTCTCCGCCTATTCCCGCCGTCCCAAGGAGGCCTTTCAGGTCGCCGAGTTCTTCGCCTCCGAGGACAGCCAGAAGCTGGCGTTCCTCAAGGGGGGCATACTCCCCTCGCGCAAGGCGCTGTATGCCGATCCTGAGGTGCTCGAGGCCGCGCCGCACATGAAGGACCTCGGGCGCGTGCTCGCGGGCGCGCGTCCGCGTCCGATGCACCCGCGCTGGCCGCGCATGTCGGACGCCCTTCAGATGCACGTCTCCGCCGCCCTTTCCCGCCAGGAGACCCCCGCCGAGGCGCTCAAGGCCGCGGCCGTCGAGATCCGCGCGGCGGCGGCCCGTTGATGCGCGACCACTCCCGCGCCGGCGCCGTGAACTGGCTCTACGCCGCGCCGGCCCTGCTCGTCATGGCCGTCGTCAGCCTTCTCCCCATCGGCTATACCTTCCGGCTCGCGGGCGAGTATCACCGCCTGTGGGTGGACACGCGCTTCTGGCCCGTCGTGCGCACGACGTTGAGCCTCACCGCGGTGACGGTGGCCCTCGAGCTCCTGCTCGGCCTCGCGATGGCGCTCGTGCTGTGGTCGCCGTTCCCGGGCCGGGGACTCGTGAGGGCGGTCGTGCTGATCCCCTGGGCCCTGCCGACCGCGGTCATGGCCATGGCCTGGCGCTGGATCTTCAACGCCGACTCCGGCGTCATGGGGGACCTGATGTTCCGGCTCGGCCTCGCCGCCTCGCCGCAGGTGCCGTGGCTCGCCGACGCGACGAGCGCCTTTTGGGCCATCGTGCTGGCCGACGTCTGGAAGACGACGCCGTTCATGGCCGTCCTGCTCATGAGCGGACTGGCCGCCATCCCCGACGAGCTCTACGAGGCCGCGGCCATCGACGGCGCCGGGCCCGTCCGGCGCTTCCTCGTCGTGACCTTGCCCCTGCTCAAGCCGACCATCGTCGTCGCGGTCATCTTCCGCGCCATCCAGACCTTCGGTCTCTTCGACCTCGTCTTCGTGCTGACGGGCGGCGGCCCCGGCGGCCGGACGCAGACGATCGCGGTCTACGCCTACGACGTGGTGTTCCGTTATCAGGAGCTGGCCTACGGCTGCGCCCTCGTCGTCGCCATGGCGCTGTGCCTCGTGCTGATGACCTCGCTCATGCTCGCCGCGTCCCGCCGTGGAGGCGCGAGGTGAGGCCCACCGCGCGCGGCCGCGCGCTGTTCGCCCTCGCCGTCGCCGCCGTCGCGGCCTGGAGCCTCGCCCCGTTCCTTTGGCAACTGATCACCTCGCTCAAGCCGGCGGCCGAGGTCGCGGCGGTGCCCGTGCGCTACTGGCCCTCGACGCTCGACCTCTCGAGCTACGCGCAGATGTTCAGGGCCCGGCCCTTCGCCCTCTATATCTGGAACAGCTTCGTCGTCGGCGTCGGGACCACGGCGCTGACGACCGCCCTCGGCGTCTGCGCGGCCTACGCCTTCTCGCGCCTGGGTCTGCCTGGCGGCCGGGCGGCGCTCATCGCGATACTCGGGCTCTCCTTGTTCCCGGGAACCGTGCTGATCGTGCCGCTGAAGATGCTCGCCGCGAAGGCGGGGCTGCTGAACAGCCGCCTCGGCCTCGTCATCGCCTACACCGCGCTGAATCTGCCGTTCGCCGTCTGGGTGCTCAAGGCCTTCTTCGACCGCCTCCCCAAGGACATCGAGGAGGCGGCCTGGCTCGACGGCCTCTCGCGCTGGCAGACGCTGTGGATGATCGTGCTGCCGCTGGCGGCGCCGGCGGTGGCGACGACGGCCATCCTCGTCTTCATCTTCTCATGGAACGAGTTCCTGATCGCGCAGACCTTGGTCTCGCGCGACGCCGCCCGCACCGTGCCCGTGGGCATCGCCATGCTCTCCGGCGTCACGGTCTACGAGGTCCCGTGGGGGCAGATCGCCGCGGCGGTGGTGGTCACGACGCTTCCGGTCGTGGCCATGGTGCTCGCCTTCCAGCGCCGCATCGTCGAGGGTCTCACCGCGGGAGCGGTGAAAGGATGATCATATGGCCGAGGTGAGAGTCGAAGACGTGCGCAAGGCGTTCGCGGGCGGACGGCCGGTGCTCGACGGCGTGTCGTTCACGGTCGCCGACGGCGAGTTCGTCTCCTTGCTCGGACCCTCGGGCTGCGGCAAGACCACCTTGCTGCGCATCATCGCGGGGCTGGAGTTCGCGGACTCCGGCCGCCTGTCGATCGGCGGGCGCGAGGTCTCGGACGTGCCGCCCAAGGACCGCGACATCGCCTTCGTCTTCCAGAACTACGCCCTGTATCCGCATCTCACCGTCTCGGAGAACGTCGCGATGGCCCTCAAGCTCCGCGGCACGCCCGCGGACGAGATCGCCCGGCGCACGGCCGACGCGGCCAAGCGCCTCGGCCTCGAGACCCTCCTTCATCGCCGTCCCGCCGCGCTCTCCGGCGGCCAGCGCCAGCGCGTGGCGCTTGCGCGCTCGCTGGTGCGCGAGCCGCGGGTGTTCCTGCTCGATGAGCCGCTCTCGAACCTGGACGCGGTCCTCCGGGAGCGCACGCGCGGCGAGCTCAAGCTCCTGTTCAAGCGGGTCAAGGGGACCGTGGTCTACGTGACCCACGACCAGGTCGAGGCCATGACCATGTCCGACCGCGTGGTGCTCCTCCACGAGGGCAAGATCCAGCAGGTCGGCGCGCCCGAGGAGCTCTACCGCCGTCCCGCCAACGTCTTCGCGGCGACGTTCCTGGGAGCGCCGCCGATGAACATCGTTCCCCGGGCCGAGGCGGAGCGCTCGGGCCTGTTCGCGGACCTCCCGGCGGGCGACGTCCTGGCCGGCGCGCGTCCCGAGGAGCTGAGGATCGGCGAGGGGCGGGAGGCCGCGGTCGTCCTGGTCGAGCCCGTGGGCTCGCACACGGTCCTCACGCTCGACGCCGGCGGCGCGTCGCTGCGGGCCGTCGTCCCCGGGACCTGGAGCGGCGGCGCGGCCTGCAAGGTCTCCGTGCCGCCCGGCGCGGCTCATTACTTCGACGCGGCGACCGGCATCCGGAGGTCGCCATGAGCGGGCGTCTTCTCGTCGCCCTCGACTTCGACGGGACCTTGGCCGCGCTCAAGCGCGACCCGGCCGCGGTGCGCCTGAGCGCCGCGCGCCGGACTTTGATCGCCCGCCTGGGGCGCAAAGCGGGGGCGCGGGTCCTCATCGTGAGCGGGAGGCCGCAGGCTTTCCTCCGGCGGGCGCTCGCCGGCTCCGGCGCGGCGTTGTCGGGAGAGCACGGCTGGGTGCTGGAGGGGATCGGCCCGCGCTGGCGTCACCCCCGGCTCGGGCTGCGCTCCCGTCAGGCGCGCGCGCTGGCCGCCGCCGCGCGCGCGGCCGTCCGCGATCTCCCCGGCGTGCGCGTCGAGGCCAAGACGGCGGCGGTGGCGGTGCACTGGCGCCGGGCTCCCCGCGTGCTTCGCGATCCGGCCGCCCTCCGGAGGCTTCTGGCGGCGCTCCTGCCGTCCGGCTGGCGCCTGGCGGGGGGCAAGAGGATCTGGGAGTTCCGGCCGGCCGACGCCTGGGGCAAGGGCGAGGCCGTCGCCCTCGCCGCGCGGCGCCTGCGCGCCCGCGTCGTCTTCATCGGCGACGACGAGACCGACGAGGAGGCCTTCCGCCGTCTCGGGCGGGGCGCGATGACCGTGAAGGTCGGCTCCGGGCCGACCCGCGCGCGGGAGCGCGTGCGCGGCCTGGCGGGCGTGGACGTCATGCTGAAGCGGCTGGCGCGCGTCTAAACCGGCTTCCCGTCGAGCCGCACGCGCGCCAGGTCGTCGACGAGGCGGGCGCCCCAGCGGTAGATGTTGTGCTCGCGGATGCCCTCGCGCATCGACTCCCAGCGGCGGCGGCGCTCCTCCGGCTCCATCTCGACGGCCTCGCGCAGGGCGTCGGCCACGCGCTCGACGTCGTACGGATTGACGATCAGCGCGTCGCGCAGCTCGCGCGAGGCGCCGGTGAAGCGGCTCAGGATCAAGGCACCCGGCTCCTCCCGGTCGGCGGCGACGTACTCCTTGGCGACGAGGTTCATGCCGTCGTGCAGCGACGTGACCGCGCACACGTCCGCGACGCGGTACCAGCGCGCGACCTCGGTCCGCTCGTGGTGGGCGACGGCCAGCACGATGGGCTTCCAGTCCTTGTGCTCCTTCGAGGCGAAGCGCGCGTTGATGCGCTCGGACTCCTTCTTGACGTCCTCGACGAGGTCGCGATAGCGCGGGATGTTCGTGCGGCTCGGCGCCCCCAGCTCGACGAAGACGAAGCGTCCGAGGTACGCGGGGTTCGCCTCGAGGAAGCGTTCGACCGCCAGGAAGCGCTCGACGATGCCCTTCGTGTAATCGAGCCGGTCCACGCCGAGCGCCAGGATCGTCCCCTTCGCTCCGACCGAGTTCATCAGCTCTTCCTTGGACGGCAGCGTCCCCGCGTCCTCCTCGAGGGCGACGCTGATCGGATACGGCTTGACCATGGTCGAATGGTCGCCGCGGCGGACCGCGAAGTGCTCCCAGTCGATGCGGCACTGGAGCGTGCGGTCGACGGTCTCCAGGAAGTTGTTGCAGTGATACTGGATGTGGAAGCCGAGGACGTCGGCTCCGAGCATGCCGTCGAGGATCTCGCGCTGCCAGGGGCAGATGTCGAACGCCTCCGGGTTCGGCCACGGGATGTGCCAGAACAGGGACACGCGCGCGTCCGGGCGCGCCTCCTTTATCATGCGGGGCAGGAGGGCGAAGTGGTAGTCCTGGATCAGGACGCAAGGCTCGTCGACGCCCTCGATCTCGGAGAGGACCGCGTCGGCGAAGAGACGGTTGACGGCGTGGTACTGCTTCCAGTCCTCGGCCCGGAACTGCGGGCGGGCGTGGGCGATGTGGCACAGCGGCCACAGGCCCTCGTTGGCGAAGCCGTAGTAGTAGCCCTCCTCCTGCTCCTTCGTGATCCAGACGCGGCGCAGGGAGTAGCGCGGCTCCTCGGGCGGCACGCGCACGCGGTCGGACTGGTCGACCGTCTCGCGATCGGCGTCGCCGGCGCCGTGCGCGACCCAGGTTCCGCCGCAGGCCTTCAGGATCGGCTCGACGCCGGAGACGAGGCCGCTCGCGGGACGCAGGACCTTGATCGAGCCGTCGCGGCGGACGTGCAGGTAGGGCTCGCGGTTGGCGACGACGATCATCGGCCGGCCGCGCAGGCGCTCCTTGGCGTGCTCCTTGAGACGGTCGGGCGTCCAGATGGACTGGCCGCTGTGGCGCAGGCGGGCCTCCGCCTCGGCCGCCGAGCGGGCGGTCTCCAGGCTCTTGGCGAGGCCCGCGGCCTCGGAGGCGAGCGGGCCGAGCAGGCCGCCCTGCGGCGGCGCCGCTCCGCGGCCCTCGCCCGCGCGCTGCAGGCGCATCCACTCCGCGGTGCGCTCGATCGGGGCGAGGATGTCGAAGCGCACGATCCAGAGCGTGATCGCCGTGATCAGCAGGACCTGCGTGAGAAGGCGGAAGAAGCCGCGCCGCCAGACCTCGCGCACGCCCGCCTCGACGTGGGTGGCGTCCTGGAACACTGCGAGGAAGCCGGGCGTGTTCTCCAGGGGCGCGGCGCAGCGATGGAGCGAGCCTCCCGGGATCAGGCCGCAGTCGATGGCGCCGTCGGCGCGCGGAGGCGGGGAGGATTCGGGAAGCCCCGCGGTCGAGACGACGGTCCTGCCGTCCGGCGCGTGCAGCGAGATGCCGCGCAGGCGGCGGCGGCCGCCGAACTTGTCGGCGATGCGCGTCAGGGCCTTCGCGTCGGCGCGCTTGGCGAGCGGCTCGGCCGCCTCGCGCAGGCTTTCCGCGAGCAAGGCGCCGCGGTGGTTCAGCTCCTCGAGGAGATGGGCGCGCTCGCCGCGGGCCTGATAGAAGGTCCAGCCGGCCGAGACGAGGGCCGCGGCAAAGACGATGGAGACGATGAGCCGTGTGGTGACGCGCATGAAAACCGTGGATGGCGGCCCGACCATCCGATCCTCCGGAGCAAAGACGCTCCGGACCCTTAAGTTATTATCGCAATTTTAGGGGACGAGATTGGAAGCCAGTTCAGACGCCGCGCGCTCGGTACAGCATCCATAGAAGACCCAGGATCAGAAACGCGATCATCCCGGCGGAAGGCGCCATGAACCAGCGGTTCTTGCGCGGCTTGAGCACCTGCCCCGCCACGCCCAGGGCGGTCGCCGAGATGACGGCGAAGGCGGTGAGCGCGTGGTAGGGGCGCACGGCCGCGAAGAACGGCCCGGGGAACGCCCAGTCGAGCGGGAGGAACAGGACCATGTTGAAGGCGTTGCTGCCGAAGATGTTCCCGAGGGCCAGGTCCGGGGCCCCGAGGCGGAGGGCCGTGATCGTCGCGACCAGCTCGGGCAGCGAGGTGGCCAGGGCGAGCGCCGTGGTCCCGACGAAGGTCTGGCCGAGTCCGCTCAGCGCCGCCAGGCGCTCGGCGGCGTGCGACAGGCGGGGCGCCGTGAGGAGGATCACCGCCGCCGCGGCGAGATAGCCGAGGATCGGCCGGACCAGCGCCCGCGTGAAGCGCGGCGCCGGCCGGGTCGACTCGGGCGCGATGTCCTCGAGGTCCTGGTCGAGCCAGGTCAGGCGAAGCCCGACCAGGTAGACGGCGAGCAGGCTCCAGGAGAACGCGCCCGCCCCCAAGAACTCCGGCCCGCCGCCGGATACGGCCGCGAGCCCGACCCAGGCGGTCAGGAACAGGGCGTGCAGGGCGGAGAGCGCGTGCTGCCGGGAGTCGGCGCCGAACGCTCGTCGCGGCGAGAACCCCGCGGCGTCGACGACGGCGAGGATGAGCAGGTTCATCAGGCTGCTGCCGAGCAGGTCGCCGGCCGCCAGGTCGGGGTTGCCCTGGCGGACGGCGCTCAGGTCCACGCTCAGCTCCGGAAGCGAGGTGGCCCCGGCCAGGAACACGCTGCCGACGAGCACGCGCCCGAGCCCGCTCAGCTCGGCGATCTTGTCCGCGCAGCGGGTCAGGACGGTGCCGGCGGCGAGGATCGCCAGCCCGCTGACGAAGAAAACGGCCAGAGCTTCGGTCACGGTCGGAGCCTACCTAATTGCCGCCGCGCCGGGAAGGCCGGACGTGTGTCGGAAGGGTGCATGGCTGTTGCGTTGCGGCCCGCTGCCAGAGGAGAATCCATGCGCGCGAAGCGAAGCAACAGGCCCAAAGTCCTTTTGGCATGGGACATCGAGAATCCCGCTCCGGCGGCGCTGTCCGCCGTGCGGCGGCTCATTGAAGGCGGGGCGAAGGCGAGGGCGGTGTACGTGGGATCGCCGTCGTTCAAGGCGATGCCCGAGTGGGACCGAAGGACGCTGCGGGCGGCCTGGCGGGAGAAACTCCGGAAGCAGGGCATCGAGCTGGCGTTCGAGGAGGGCGGCGTCATTCCGCGGCTGCTGACGTTCATCGATGAGGCCAAGCCGGACCTCGTCGTCCTGGGAACCAAGTCCTCGGGCTGGATCGAGAGCCTCCTGCTCGGATCCGTCGCCAAGAGCGTGCGAAGGCGCTCCTCGGCGCCGGTGCTGATCGTGCCGGCCGGAAAACGGGGCTAGACCGCTCCGCTGGGCCGTCAACCTCGGCGGATGAAGAACAAGACGGCGAAGGCCATGATGGCCATGGTCAAGATCGGCATGATCCCTCCGTGCGGCGGCCGTTCGGTTCGTCCGACACCTTGAATCCGCCGCAACAGTAATGCCCTTTCTTGAATACAGGGATGAGCCGTGGGGCTTGGGATTTCCTAGAATAGGGCCCATGGCTCTGCGCCTCTACAACAGCCTGACCCGCGCCAAGGACGAGTTCAAGCCGTCCGCGCCGCCCCGGGTCTCCTTATATACCTGCGGCCCCACCGTGTACAACTACCAGCACGTGGGCAACTACCGCACTTACGTCTTCGAGGACGTGCTCGTCCGCACGCTCAAGCTGCTCGGCTTCGAGCCCCGGCGCGTGATGAACATCACCGACGTCGGCCACCTGACCAGCCAGGGCGACGAGGGCGAGGACAAGATGGAGGTCGGCGCGGCCCGCGAGGGGAAGAGCGCCTGGGACATCGCCAAGTTCTACACCGAGGCGTTCTTGTCCGACTGCAAGGAGCTCAACCTCCTCCCGGCCGACGTCCTGTGCAAGGCCACGGACCACATCCCCGAGCAGATCGCCCTCGTGCGGAAGCTCGAGGCCAATGGCTTCGTGTACAAGACCGCCGACGGCCTGTACTTCGACACGGCGAAGCTCTCCGACTACGGCAAGCTCATGACGAAGGAGCACCTCGAGGGCTTGAAGTCCGGCGCGCGCGTCGAGGCCAACGCCGAGAAGCGCCACATCACCGATTTCGCGTTATGGAAATTTTCGCCGGCCGGCTCGACCCGCCAGATGGAGTGGGAGTCGCCCTGGGGCAAGGGCTTCCCCGGCTGGCACATCGAGTGCTCGGCGATGGCGATGCATTTTCTCGGCCATACGCTCGACATCCACTGCGGCGGCATTGACCACGTGCCGGTGCACCACACCAACGAGATCGCCCAGTCGGAGGGCGCCACCGGCAAGCCGTTCGCCAAGGTCTGGATGCACGCCGAGTTCCTGCTGATGAACAACGCCAAGATGGCGAAGTCCTCCGGCGGGTTCGTGAAGCTCACCGACCTCAAGGAGAAGGGATTCTCGCCGCTCGACTACAAGTACCACTGCCTGACGGCGCATTACCGCAAGCAGCTCGATTTCACCTGGGAGTCTCTCGAAGGCTCCAAGACCGCCCGCCGCCGCCTCAAGGACGCCGCGGCCGCCCTGGCGAACGAGGCCTCCAAGCCCAACTGCGCCGAGTTCTCCGCCCGGTTCAAGGACGCGCTCGCCGACGATCTCAACGCGCCGTCGGCGCTGGCCGTCGTCTGGGACGCGCTCAAGAGCGATCTCCCCGGCGGCGCCAAAAAAGCCTTCCTCGAGGAGGCGGACTCCGTGCTCGGCCTCGACCTGTTCACGGCCGAGGCCGTCGAGGCGGTGCCCGCGGGCGTCCTCGCTCTGGTGGACCAGCGCGCGCAGGCGAAGGCGAAGAAGGACTTCGCCGAGGCGGACCGCATCCGTAAAGAGATCGAGGCCGCGGGATACAAAGTGCTCGACGGTAAAGACGGCTCCAAGGCGGTTAAACAGTGAAAAAGAAATTCGGCCGCCGTCCCGACCGCCCCCAGCACGCGCCCAAGGCGAAGCCCTTCGACAAGAACCGCCATTTCGACAAGAAGCGCCAGCACGACAAGTTCCGCCACGAACGCCTGACCGGCGCGGGCCCGCGCGGCGCCGAGCCGGCGGAAGGGGAGGCGCGCCCGGCCAACGCCGAGACGCGCTGGCTGGGCGGCTTCGAGGCCGTGGCCAAGGCGCTGACCAAGACCCCTTACGACTGCCGCGAGATGTGGATCGAGCACGAGCTGACGCATCCCAACATCGGGATGTGCATCAAGATGGCGAAGGACCTCGACGTGCAGGTCCGCTACATGTCCCGCCCGGAGCTCGACCGCGCGGTCAAGGGCGGCAAGCACGACGGCATCGCGATCCGCGTCTCGTTCGACCCCGCGGCCACCTTCTCCGAGTGGGTGCAGGGCCTCGACGAGGAGCGCAAGAAAGGGCTCGTCGTCGTGGTGCTCGACCAGATCCAGGACCCGCACAACCTCGGCGCCATCACGCGCTCGGCGCTCCAGCTGCACGCGCGCTGCGTCGTGATCCCCGAGCGGCGCTCGGCGCCCGTGACCCAGGCCGTCATCCAGGCCTCGGCCGGCGCCGCGCTCAAGATCCCGGTGCATCGCGTCGTCAACATCGCGCAGACGCTGGACCTGTGCAAGAAGCACGGCTTCTGGGTGTACGGCGCCGACGCCTCGGGCAAGGACGCCTGGGACTGCGTCATCAACACGCCCTGCGTGCTCGTCATCGGCTCGGAAGGCTACGGGATGCGGCCGCTCGTGCGCGCCTCCTGCGACGAGCTGATGCGGGTGCCCCAGTCGGAGCACGGCGTCGGCAGCCTCAACGCCTCGTGCGCGGCCACCGCTTTGCTCTACGAGATCGCCCGCCAGAACCGGAAGCCGAAGGTCCCATGATCCGAGGCGGCGGGCACGACCACGACCATCACCACGCCGAGGGCGACGCCGAACGCCCGCTGTACGGCGCGATCGCCCTGACCGGGGGCATCTTCTTCGTCGAGCTCGCGGGCGGCTGGTGGACGGGAAGCCTGGCCCTGATAGCCGACGCCGCGCACATGGCCGTCGACCTGCTGGGCCTGAGCCTGACCTTGGTCGCCGCGATGCTGGCCCGCCTGCCCGCCGATCCCAAGCGCACCTACGGCTACCGCCGCGTCGAGGTCCTCGCCGCGCTCGGCAACGCGATCGCGCTGATGGTCGCCACGGGCTTCCTGCTGCGCGAGGCGTGGGCCCGCTTCGCCTTCCCGACGGCCATCGCGGCCAAGCCGATGATCGCCGTCGCCTTCGTCGGCCTGCTGTGCAACCTGGGCTCGGCCGCGATCCTGTGGAAGGCGAGCCGCACGAACATCAACATGCGCGGCGCCTTGCTGCACGTCCTCTCGGACGGGGCCGGCTCCGTCGGCGCCCTGCTCGCCGGCCTCGTCATCCTGCAGACGCGCTGGTACCGGGCCGACGCGATCGTCACCGTCCTCATCTGCGGCGGCATCGTGCTCACGGCGTTCTGGCTCCTGCGCGACTCGGTGAACATCCTGCTCGAGGGCGCGCCCGCGCATCTCGACATCGACGAGATCCGCGCCGCGCTCAAGGATATCCCGGGCGTGACGGACGTGCACGACCTGCACCTGTGGTCCCTGACCCAGGGCCGCGACTCCATGAGCGGCCATCTCGTCCTCGAGGCCGGCCGCGACCACGCCGAAGCCCTCCTCGCCGGGAAGAAGATCATGTCCGAGCGGTTCGGCATCGCGCACGTGACTTTGCAGATCGAGAAAGAAAATGCCGTTTAGCGCCAGGATCATGCCGGTCTCCTTTATATTCTCCGCCGTTCTGCTGTTGGGCTCGTCCGCCTCGGCCGCCGTCCGCCTGGGCGTGGTCGTCGTGGTCGACCAGATGCGCCCCGAGTACCTCGACCGCTCCGACCTCCCCGACGGCGGCTTCCGCCGCCTGCGCCGCGAGGGCGCGGTCTTCGCCCGGGCCCGTCACCCGCACGTCCCGACGGAGACCGCTCCCGGCCACGCCGTGATCTCGACGGGCCGCGCCCCCTCGGTCCACGGCATCGTCGCCAACGACTGGTTCGACCGCGTCGCGGGCTCGGAGACCTACTGCGTGGCCGACGCCGCGTTCGGCCTCGGACCCGAGCACCTGCGCGGGCCGACGCTCGCGGACGCGCTCAAGGCGGCCGACCCGAAGTCCCGGGTGTTCGCGGTGTCCGGCAAGGACCGCGGCGCGATCATCCTCGGCGGCCGCAAGGCGGACGTCGCCCTGTGGTTCGACCGCTTCAACGGCGAGTTCACGACCTCTTCCTACTACAAGCGCCCGGCGTGGCTCGCGGCGTTCAACGCGAAGCTGAAGAAGAAGGGCCTCCTCCCGGTGAAGGGCAAGCGCGTGCCCAAGGAGCTGATCGCCAGCCCCGTCTACGACGAGGCGCTGGACCTGCTCGTCGCCGAGCTCGCGGCGCGCGAGCGGGTCGGCCGGGGCGCGGGCACGGACCTGCTGCTCGTCAGCTACTCGGGGACCGACCTCGTCGGCCATGCCCACGGCCTCGACGTCCCCGAGATGGACGCCCAGCTCAAGAGCCTCGACGCGCTCACCGGCCGCCTGCTCCGGCTCCTCGACAAGGCTTCCGGCGGTTCTCTCGCCCTGGCGTTGTCCTCGGACCACGGCGCGATCCCCTCGCCCGAGGACGCCTCGGGCAAGGCCCTCGGCGTGCGCCGCGTGGACTGGCAGGAGTTCGGCGCGGAGCTCGAGAAGACGCTGCAGGAGAAATGGCCGCTGCCCGGCGAGCGCTGGATCCTGTCGAACCAGATTCCGCATCTTTACCTCAATATCCCCGCGGCCGAGAGGCTCGGTCTCGAGCGCCGCGACTTCCTGGGCCGGGCCGCGAAGGTCCTGTCCGCCGTCGGCGGCCTGGCCGGCGCCTACGTCGCGGGCGAGAGGGGCGGGCCCTTCGCCGAGGCCTTCCGCCTCTCCTACGACCCGTCCCGGTCCGGCGACCTGTTCCTGATCATGGCCGAGAACGTGCTCCTCGGCGACGCGCCTCCCGGCACGAGCCACGGCACCCCCTGGGACTACGACGCGCGCGTGCCGCTGGTCTTCTGGGGCCGCGGCGTGAAGGCCGGCGTCTTCGACTCCGGCGTATCGACGGCGGACCTGGCGCCGACGCTCGGGCGTCTGCTCGGCCTCGACTACCCGCCCGGCGAGGGCGCGGCGGTGCGGGCCGAGGCTCTCGCCGCTCCCCGATGAGGACCCGCTCCGCGCTGATCGTCCTCAACGGCGAGCTGCTCGACGCCCGCGCGGCGCGCGCGGCGGCGCGCCGCTCCGATTGGCTGATCTTCGCCGACGGTGGAGCGCGCCACGCCGCGGCTCTGCGCCTGACCCCGGATTTCGTCGTGGGGGACATGGACTCGATGCCGCGACGGAAACTGCCGTCGCGGCATCGAGTCACTTTCATAAACGACCCCGACCAGGGCCGCTCGGACCTCGATAAGGCCCTCGACCTGGCCCGCCGTCTCGGCGCCGGCCGCGTCATCGTCGCCGCGGCGCGCGGCGGGGGGCTCGACCACGAACTCGTGAACTTCGCCGTGCTGGAGAGGGCCGCGGGGCTGGACGTGCTCGTCGTCGACGGAGGCGCCGCGCGTCTGCTCGGCCCGGGCCGCCACCGGCTCGCGGTCAAGAAAGGCGGGCGTTTCTCCCTTCTGGCCGCGCCGCGCGCGCGGGTGACTTTGACCGGCGCGCGCTTCCCCCTTAGGAGCGAGGTCCTGCGCCGAGGCAGCCGCGGCCTGGGCAATCGAGCCGACGGTCCGGTCGTCCTGACGGTGCGCGAGGGCCGGGTCTGGGTGGTTGACGCGGCTCCGTTCCGGGGTTAAACTGCACTCGATGCGCCCCCTCCTCCTCGCCTTGGCTTTCGCCGGGATCCTCGCGGTGCAGGCGTCGGCGCGGGCGGGCGGCGGCGAGAGCTACTCGGGCTCCTCGAGCGGCTCCTCCTCCTACAGCTATGGCGGCGGCTCCTCCTCCTCCGACTCGGGCGACCTGCTGTTCTTCTTCCTCTACCTTTACGTCCGCATGGTCATGGAGAAGCCCCTGTTCGGCGTCCCGTTCACCGTATTCCTCGTCTACATGATCTGGAGGATCAACGAGGAGGTCCGCTCCGCCGGACCGGCGAGCTCGGAGTTCGGCGCGTCGGCGCGCGGGGGCGGCCAGCTGTCCGCGCGCAAGGTCGCGGAACTGACCCGCCTGCGTACCCGGGACCCGGAGTTCGACGAGCGCTCCTTCCTGCGCCGCGCGGGAGCGGCCTTCCATAAGATCCAGGAGGCCTGGTCCGCCGGGGACATGTCCTCCGCCCGCGCTTTCATCTCCGACGGCGTGCGCGAGCGCTTCGAGCGCCAGCTCGGCGCGATGAAGGCGCGCGGCCTGCGCAACCTGATGGAGGGCGTCGAGGTCCGGGACGTCGAGCTGCTCGCCTGCGTCAGCGACAAGCACTTCGACGAGCTGTGCGTGCGGATCGCCGCCGCGGCCTCCGACCGCATGGTGGACGGGGAGGGCGCCACGGTTTCCGGCTCCCCGGGCCGCCAGGAGTTCGAGGAGGTCTGGACCTTTTTGCGCCGTCCCGGCGTAAAAACCCTCAAGAGGCCCGGACTCATCGAGGGGCGGTGTCCGAGCTGCGGCGCGCCCCTGCCGATCGCCGACGCGGCGCAGTGCGCGGCGTGCAAGTCCTGGGTGAACTCCGGCGAGTACGACTGGGTGCTCTCCGAGATCACGCAAAGCTGCGAGTGGCGCCTGCGCGACCCCCTGCGCGACGTGGACGGCTGGTCCGAGGCGGCCGCGTCGGACCCGGGGCTGAGCCTGGCCGAGCTCGAGGACCGGACCTCGGTGGTCTTCTGGCGCTGGCTCGACGCGCGCCGCCTGGGGGACCCCGCGCCGCTGCGCGCGGTGGCCGACGAGGCCTTCTGCGCCGGCTTCGCCGCCGCCGGGGGCTGGGGGGACGCCTTCGAGAAGGCCGCCGTCGGCGCCGTGGAGGTCGTCGCCTTCGAGAACGGCGGCGCCTGGCGCCGCGCCCACGTCGTCGTGAAATGGTCCGCCGCGGGCGAGCTGCGCCAGCACTTCTTCGTGCTCCGGCGCGCGGCCGAGGCCCGGACCGACGCGCACCAGGGCCTGCGCACCGCGCGCTGCCCGTCGTGCGGCGCGCCCCCGGCCGAGCGCTCCGAGGCGGCCTGCGCCTACTGCTCCACTCCGCTCAACGACGGCCGCAGGAACTGGGTCCTGACCGAGCTGATCCCGTTCGGCGAGTGGAAGCGGCCGGCCGGCGTCTCCATCGCGGCGGCCCGCGTCCAGCCCGCGCTCGCCGGCCTCGACTGGGGCTCGGACCTGAGCCCCGCCGACGCCTACGGCATACTCGCCCGCGCGACGCTCGCCGACGGCGAGGAGAGCCTCGCCGAGAAGGCCTTCCTCGAGTCCTACGCCCGCAGCCGCGGCCTGCCGCCGTCGAAGGCCGTCCAGATCTCCTCCGCCGCGCGCGCGGGCCTGCTCGACGCCCCGAAGGCGGAGGACGGGGGCCAGGCCGAGTCGATGCTCCGCGGCATGATCCGCATGAGCCTGACCGACGGCGTCGTCCGCGAGGACGAGCGCTCGGCGCTCCACTCCTTCGCCGCCCGCTTCGCCCTGCGTCCCGACGACATCACCCTGATGATCAACGAGGAGCGCGACGCGATGAGCCGGTCCGTCCGCGGCGTGGCCTGAGCCCCTCCGGAAAGAGGTTGACAGGGTCCGGCGGGGAGGCTATAGTAAAGATTCTGGAGGTTACACCCCAACATGGCACTCATCGATCGAGTCAAATATGACGGCCCCGCCAACGTCCTCGTCTGGCGCCATCCGCCGGACGACCTGAGCTGGGGCACCCAGGTCATCGTCAACCAGGCTCAAGAGGCCATCTTCTTCAAGGGCGGCCAGGCGCTCGACGTCCTCGGCCCCGGCACGCACACCTTGCGCACGGCGAACATCCCGTTCCTGCGCAAGTACGTCAACATCCCCTTCGGCGGCGAGACCCCGTTCGCGGCCGAGGTCTACTACGTGAACAAGGCGGTCAACCTCGACGTGAAGTGGGGCACCAACAGCCCCATCCCCGTCCTCGACCCCAAGTTCAACGTCTTCCTGCCCGTGCGCGCGTTCGGCCAGTTCGGGATCCAGGTCGCGGACTCGAAGACGTTCGTGACCCAGCTCTCGGCCACGAACCCGCAGTTCACGACCGACCAGCTGTCGAACTACTTCCGCGGCGTCCTCCTGACGCGCGCCAAGGACTACATCGCCGAGACGATCGTGAAGCAGAAGATCAACGTCCTCGAGATCGCGGCGCACCTCGAGGAGATGTCCGGCGCGATCCAGGGCAAGCTCGCCCAGGACTTCGGGACCTTCGGCGTTAAGCTCGTGAACTTCTACCTGAACTCGGTGGACGTTCCCGAGGACGACGACACCGTCCTGCGCCTGAAGAAGGCTCTCTCCGACCGGGCCGAGGTGGACATCCTCGGCGACAGATATCAGCAGAAGCGCACGCTCGACGTCATGGAGAAGGCCGCCGGCAACGAGGGCGGCGGAGCGGGCGCGGGCATGACCGCGGGCATGGGCCTCGGCGCCGGCCTCGGCATGGGCCAGATGATGGGCCAGTCCATGCAGAACCTGAACCCCAACGCGCCCGCCGCCGCGGCGGCGGGGAGCCCGGCCGGCGCGAAGTTCTGCTCGTCCTGCGGAAAGGGCCTCGCCGCGGGCGCGAAGTTCTGCGCCGAGTGCGGCGGAAAAGTCGGCTGACATGGGCGCGCTGAAGGCGTCGTCGGGACTGCTCCTCGCCGGGGCGGTGCTGTTGTCGTCCTGCTCGATCGCGGGGCCTCGCGTGGTCAAGCGCGAGGGAAGCTACGAGACCGTCGCGGTCAAGGAGTGCGACTGGGGCTACGGCGGCAACTGGCTGGTCCAGGGGCAGTCGCCGAACAGCCCGTTCCTGCCCTTTCATCGCGGCTCCACGCGCACGACGAGCCAGAAGATGCTCATCAACGCCGTTTTCGTGGGCGCGCCGCTGATGATGGACCTCGTGATCAGCCCGTTCACCTACGCGACGGGCCGCGAGTGCTCCACGGTGAACACGTACACGCGCCACGTCCCGAGCTCGAGCGAGGTCGCCGCGCAGAAGAGGCGCGACGCCGACGCGGAGCGGGAGCGCCGCCTGCGCGAGAGCGACGAGTACAAGCGCCGCGCGGCGGCCGAGGCGGCCGCCCGCGCCGAGCGCGAGAAGGCCGAGTCCGAGAAGCGCCGGCTGGCCGAGGCGCTGGAGCGGGAGTATCCCGTGCTCGAGGAGTTCCCGAAGGCCGCGGGCGCCCCGCGGCCCCGGGACTTCGCGCTGATCGTCGGCATCGAGTCCTACCGCTCGATCCCGAAGGCCGACTACGGCGAGAGCGACGCGAAGCGCATGCGCGCCTACCTCGAGGCGCTGGGCGTGCCGTCGCAGAACATCGTGTCGCTGACGGGGCAGAGCGCCTCGAAGTCCGACCTCGTCAAATACCTCGAGGAATGGCTCCCGGCCAACGTCTCTCCGGAGTCGCGCGTCTACTTCTTCTACTCGGGCCACGGCGCGCCCGACCCCCAGTCGGGCTCGGCTTACCTCGTCCCGTGGGACGGCGACCCCTCGTTCCCGAAGAGCACGGCCTACCCGGTGGCCCAGCTGTACGCGAGCCTCGAGAAGCTGCCCGCGAAGGAGGCCGTGGTGATGATCGACGCGTGCTTCTCCGGCGCGGGCGGCCGCTCCGTGCTGGCCCAGGGCGCGCGCCCGCTCGTGACCGTCCATGAGGACGCCCCGGCCGCGTCGGGCAAGATCAGCGCGCTCACGGCCTCGGGCCCCGATCAGATCGCCGGCGGCCTGGAGCTGCGCAAGCAGGGCTTGTTCTCGTACTACCTGATGCGCGGCCTGTCGGGCGCCGCCGACGCGAACGCCGACAAGTCGGTCACGCTCGGCGAGCTTCGGGACTACCTGTCCGCCGAGGTGCCGAAGGCCGCGCGCCGCTCGAACCGCGAGCAGACGCCGCGCGTCACGGGCGACGCGGCGCTCGCGCTGTACTGATCAGGGCTTGACGGGCGGGAGGACGAACGCCTTCCCCTTGTAGGGGACGACGGTCTCGACGAGCCCCGACGGCGTCACGGCGACGTTGAGCGTGTGCGCGAACTTCTTCTTCGGGTAGCCCGGGGGGAGAGGGTACAGCGGCGAGCCGCCGCCGCCCGAGATGACGTAGCGCACGCCGCGATGGTCCGCGGCCCAGAAGGCGTGGATGTGGCCCATGTAGACGGCTTTGACGCCGTTATCGGTCACGAGATCTTCGAACTCCGACGATCCGTCCTGGAAGTAGTTCGTGAAGAAATCCCGCAGGTAGCCTTTCTGCTCGTCCTGCGCGGTCTTGTCGGCCGGCCACTCTTCGAGCGCCCCGACTTCCTTCAGAGGGGTGATGGACTTGATGTAGTCGGGCGGGACGTGGGTGAAGATCACCTTCGGGCCGGGCACCGACAGGGCCGCCTTGAGCCAGGCGAGCTGGGCGCCGGTGACCTTGCGGTCCGAGGAGTCGAGGCTGACGAAGCGCCAGCCTCCCCGGTCGAAGAAGTAGTCCCGCGGGCCGAACACCGCGTCGTACAGGCTCTTGTCGGCGTCGCCGTTCGGCCGCGAGCGGTCGTGGTTGCCCGCGCAGCGCAGCAGGGGCTTGACCGCCTCCTTCTCGACTAAGGCGACGTGCTCGCGGTACGACTCGGCGTCGCCCTCGCTGACGAAATCCCCGAGCTGGAAGGCGAAGTCCACGCCCGCGGCCTGCAGGGCCCGCCACTGGTTGACGAACGCCGCCTTCTCCGGGCTGAAGATGCGCTCCCACCAGAAGCGGCCGTGTTCCGCGTCGCCGATCACGCCGAAGGTGAAGGGCTCTCGAGGAGCGCGCGGCGTCAGCCGCGCGAGCATCGCCTCGTTGCCGACGCGGGCTTTCGCCTGGATCAGGTCGTCGGGGACGGGCTTGGGCTTCTTCGCCGCGATCTCGACGCCCGCGGGGGCGCGCGGAGCGGGAGGAAGAGTCGGCGTCGTCCTGGCCGAGCCGTCGAAGAGGGGCTCAGGCGCGGAGGCGCCGGCGGGGAGCGCGAGCAGGACGGCGACGAGCGCTTGCCTCATCTCTTGAAGAGCTTATCAAGTCCCTGGCCGCCCAGGGCCTTGCCGATCGCGTCCTGGAGCTGTTTATTCAGGGCCCCCTTCTGGGCGTCGAGCGGGCCCAAGAGCTTGCTCGCCAGGCCGTCGACCGACGCGCGCGCGTCCTTGGCCTTGTCGCCGTAGAGCGCCGCGAGCTTGGCCTCGAGGACCTTCTTCTGCGCCTCGAGCCGGCCCGAGACCGCCTTGCGCATCGCCGCGGCGACGACCTCGCCGGCGTTGGAGGAGAACGCGAGCTTGAGGTCGTCCTCGCGGCCGGAGATCCCGATCCGGACGTTGAAGCCGGTCAGGGACCTGAGCGCGTCGGACACGAGCGCGCCCGCGGTCCCGCTCAGCGCGACCTT
Organism: Elusimicrobiota bacterium; assembly: GCA_016182905.1. Classification (NCBI taxonomy): domain Bacteria; kingdom Pseudomonadati; phylum Elusimicrobiota; species Elusimicrobiota bacterium. Next base: position 10,081 of record JACPFR010000037.1, on the reverse strand, counting down.
GGGCTCGAGGACGACGCCGGAGGCCTCGACGAGAACCTCGCCGGTCCACTCGTCGCCGGCCGACGCGAGGCGGCCCTTCACCTTCGCCGTGCCCGCGGTGAGAGCCCCGCCGACCTCCCCGTCGCCGAGCGAGGTCCCGGCCAAGGAGAAGCCCGAGCCGGAGAAGTCGACCGTCACGCCGATGGGGTCCTTCTGCTGGTCGAGGACGCCGCCCAAGGAGACGGCGGGGCCGGCGGACGACTTGCCGGCAATGGTCAAGGTCGCGGGCTTGCCGTACAGCTTGGGATTAGAGGTTGCGCCGTTTAGAATGCCATGGATGTCGAGCGCGCCGCCCATCACCCCGTCGAGCGTGCCGGTGATCTTGGCGTTCTCGAGCAGGTACTGGGGATAGGCGTGCGCGCGGGGGAACTCGACGTTCACGCCGGCGCGGCGCGGCGGCGGAGGAGGGTTGGCGGCCTTGCGCGCGGCGGCCTTCTCGCGGGCGAGGCGCATCCACTTCATCGCCGTCGTCAGGCGCGAGGCGGTCTGCGCGCCGAGCAGGCGGCGGGCGAGGTCCCGCGAGTCGAGCGTGGGCAGGCCCGCGGCCGCGAGCAGGCCGTCGAGATCCTGCTTGCGGAGCTCGTCGGCCTCCTTCATGAGGGACTGCGCTTCGACGATGTCTTTCTGCGCCTCGGCCTTCTGCGCGTCCACGCGGGAGATCAGGGCCTTGATCCGTTTCTGCGCGTCGGCGGCGGCCGCGGCCTTCTTGAGGATGTCGCTGCCGCCGATGGACTTGAGCGAGTCGGCGATGTCCTTGGCCTCCTTCTCGATCGCCTTGGCCTCGCCGGCCTTTCCCTTCCAGCGATCCTCGATCTCCTTCGCCTTGGCCTTGGCCTCGTCGAGCTTCTTGAGGCCCTGGAGCTTGGCCGCGTCCACCTCGCCGACGACGTTGGACTTCACCTCGATCGCGGCCGACTTCGCGGGGGCGATCTGCCTCTGGATCGCCAAGGACAGAGCCGACGGCGGAGGAGGGTTCCGGATCGCGCCGCTCGTCCTGCGCGCCGTGCCCAGGCGCAGGCCCTCGAGGGCGGCCTCGCGCACGACGCCCTTGCCGCGCAGGGCGGCGGAGACGTCGAGTTGGAAGGCCATGCGCGAGAGCTCGACGAGGTTCTTCATCGGCGCCTCGCGGTCGGCGACCGCGACGCCCTTGATCTCGAGCGTGCCCTTCAGCCACTTCGAGCGCACGGAGGCGATCTCGACCTTCGCGCCGGCCGCGGCCTGGCCGCCGGCGATGAGGCCGCGCTTGAGCGCCGCGTCGAAGAAGAAGAAGACCAACGCCCAGAGCAGCAGGACGGCGCCGAGGGTGGCGAGGACGGGCCCCTTCTTGACCCAGCTCATTTCGACCACTCCTGATACACCTGGAACCACCGCAGGCCCTTCAGCCACTGCACGGCCTTCAGGCGCTCGACCTCCGCCGCCAGGTTGGCCTCGTACCACGTGACGAAGCGCAGGAAGAAGAAATGCAGCGGGGCGAACAGCGCGAGGCCGAGGACGAGGTTGCCGAGCACCACGGTGTTGTTGAAGCGCGTCAGCGGGACGATGGGCAGGTCGTACAGCGCCGTCCACAGGCCGGCGAGCGCCGGGGCCTTGAGCAAAGCGAGCCCGATCTCGTGGGCGAGCCCGTCGACGGCGTAGCCGACCGGCGTGAAGAAGAACGCCGACATCAGGGCGAGGCCCTTGTTGAGCCGCAGGGCGAAGAAGAGCAGGAGGAACACGACGGCGAAGAGGTTGCCCTTCGGGATCAGGCCGATGGCGGCGCCGAGGGCGAAGCCGGCGGCGAGGTGGCGCGGGTCCGCGCCGCCGTGAAGGGCCGCGACGAGGTCCTTGAGCAGGCGCAGCGGGTTCATGGCGCCTATCTTAGCGCATCGGCCCGGGCCCTGTCAGGTCAAGAAGATTTGACCGGGACGTACATCTTCAGGCAGCCCTGCTTGCCGTAGGTGCGCAGGAACGGCATGCTGCGCTTGGTGCAGGAGAAATGGCAGACGCGCACCTCGTTGGCGTCCGTCGGAAGCTCGCGCAGACGGCGGTTGCGCGCCCGCAGGAGCGCGTAGGTGCCCGGACCGACGGTGATCTCCGCGTGGCCGTGCACGTCGTTGGCGAAGCTGCAGCCGGCCGCGTAGATCAGCAGGGACCCGTCGGGCACGGAGGCGGGGTCGTTGCTCGCCTTGGCGAGGTCCACCTGCCGGTAGCCCATCTCGTCGAGGATCTTGGGGTTCTTCCTCACGTCCTGGCTGAACATCCGGGCCGCGCCGGGGCGCAGGCCGATGAGGCCGGTGCTCTGCGGGTTGGGGACGTCGATGACGCCGGCGTCGATGAGCGCCTGCTTGAAGAACCGGTAGCACATGGCGCCCATCTTCTTGGCGTAGTTCAAGGTCCCGGTGTAGGCCTCCGCCGCGACCTGCTTGCCCCTCTCCCAGTCGAAGTAGGCGCTCAGCGACGCCCAGGACATCATCCCGGCCGAGGCGCTCTGCAGCGGGCCCGCGGGCGAGGGGGTCGGGGAAACGACCAAGGAGAGGGGTTGGACCCGGGGCAGCACCCGGCTCCAGTTGCGCTGGCCCGTCGAGTCGTACTGCGGTCCGTCGGCCGGGGCGGAGACGGCCGTGACGTTGAGCTCGGCCGGGGGGGAGGCCGGCCCGCCGATCGAGGCCGAGTCGCCGTTCATGACCGCCTTCAGATACTCGCTCGTCGCGGTGAGGTTCCGGTTCAGGCGCTTCTTCTTCTCCTCGGAGATGCCGGGATTGCGCCGCATGTCCTCGGCGAGGGCCTCGCGCGCGGCGATCTCGGCCGGCGCGACCGTGCCGGCCCGTCCCGGACGCACGCGGTCCCCGTAAAGCTCGGCGGCCGTCTCCGGGCGCGCGCCGAGGCGGCGCGCGACCGACCGGATGAACGCGATATGGGTCTCCTTCTCGTCTCCCGACTCGCGGCCGGCCTGGACGTACTTCGCCTGGTCGAGGAGCAGGACGAGGGGTTCGGCCTGGCCCGTGAAATCGAGCCCCGCGACGTCGGCGCCCTTGGCGAACTTCCGGGACAGCTCGGCCTTGGCCTCCGCGGGGCTTCGGCGCGCCGTCTGCGCCGACGCTTGGAACGCGATGACGAGGGCGAGACAGGCGACGAGGGGTTTCGTCATACCTCAAGCGTAAAGGCCGGCCGTGGCCATGTCAAGGGCCCGCTTACCCCCTTGACATCGAACACTCGTTCGACTATGCTTAGGGGGCATGGAAAACAATGGATTGACCCCGCGTCAGCAGCAGATCCTCGAGCTCCTCGGCCGCTTCACCACGGATCACGGCTACCCGCCCACCGTGCGCGAGCTGTGCCGCCTCGCCGGCGTCAGCTCGCCGGACACGATCCAGTACCATCTCGACAAGCTGCGCGAGAAGGGCCTCCTCGAGGAAGCCAAGGGCCGCTCCCGCGCCGCGCAGGTCACGAGCATGGAGCGCGTGGCCATGATCCCGCTTCTCGGCCTCGTCCCCGCCGGCCCCACCGCCGGCGCCTACGCCGAGCCGATGGGCCACGTGCCCGTCGTCGCCGACCGCGGCGACCCGGCCCAGCTCTTCGCCCTCAAGGTCAAGGGCGACTCCATGCAGGCCACTTTGCACGACGGCGACACCGTCGTCGTCCGCTGGCAGGAGACCGCCTCGACCAACGACGTCGTCGTCGTCCGCTACGACGACGGCGAGGCGACGGTCAAGCGCCTCAAGGTCAAGCCCGCGGGCCTCATCCTCATCCCCGACAACCCCCGTTACGAGCCCTTCCCCATCGGCGAGGGCCGCATCGCCGGCAAGGTCATCTCCCTGATCCGCAAGCTCTAGCGGCCATGGAGAAGTGCGCGGCGTGCGGCGAGACCTTCGGGTGCGGGAACGTCGAGGGCAAGACCTCGTGCTGGTGCGCGGACCTGCCCGCGGTGATGCCCGTCGACGGCGAAGGCTGCCTGTGCCCGAAGTGCCTCCGGGCCGAGATCGCGCGCCGCGTCGGCGACTGCCTCGGCTGCGCGCACGCCAAGACCCTGAAGACCAAGAGCGGGAGCGCGATCTTCCTGTGCGGCCGCGCGGAGAAGGAGCCCGCGTACCCGCGCTACCCGGCCTTGCCGCTGCGCGGCTGCGCCGGCCGGGCCCCCGCCTAGCCCCGGTTCTTCCGGGCGGCGGCGTCGCAGAACCCGTCGAAGATCGCCGACGCGCCCATGAACTTCTCCTCGATCGCCGCGCGCAGGGCGTCGCGCACCTCGGGGCCGGCGAGCGGGGTCACGTCGGCGATGCCTTCCATCACCCAGGACATCAGGTCCTCGGGCCCCGTGCTCATCATGAGGCTCATGTTGGGCAGGGCCTCGAGCAGCGCGACGGCGGCGTCGGGGACGCTCTGGCCGCCGAGGAGCACGGCGTTCATCGAGCCGCGGCACACCGCGGCGATCGCCGCCTTCGGGTCCTTGCTCGTCCGACCCGCGTGCGAGATGTGCTGGCAGATGACCGGCACCGTCAGGACGGCCCCGGCGACGGGATCCTTGGCGATGATCGCGGCGACGGCGTCCTTCGCCTGCTTTTCGATGTCGGAGAGGTCGGCCATGGCACCCATGATAGCCATGGGGACCCGCGCCGTCAAGCGGCCTTGAGCCCGAAGACGAGGGAGGCCGGGGCCTTGCGCGTCGAGCGGATCCGCCCAACGGCGGCGGCCAGCGGGGCGAGCGTTCCGGGCGCAAGCAGGCTCTCGGTCTTGCGCAGCTTCTCCAGCCCCCGGTCGAGCAGGTAGAACGCCCCGTCGGTCTTCGCGGGGTCGAGCTTCAGGCGGTGCAGGCCCGCGGCGACTTGGATCAGGCCCTGAAGCAAGGTCTTCTCGTCGCCCACGGCCTTCATCCAGAAGGCCTCGAGCTCCTCGTGGGCGTCGAAGTAGCGCCCCGCGCCGCCGAGCTCGTCGGCGCGGTCGAAGGCTTCCTGGAGGCGGCTCACCGCTCGCGCGGGGGCAGCTTCTTGACGAGCAGGTACAGCCTGCCGTCCGCCCACTGTCCGCGCGCCGTCGCCGCCGCCTGCGGTCCGTGCCCGGCGTAGATGTCCACGCGCCCCGGGCTCTTGATGGCCCCGCCGGTGTCGAGGCCGAAGGCGAAGCGCGAGTTCTCCGCCGTCGCGAGCAGGCGCCCGTCCTTGTCGGTCTGCGGGGAGGTCGTCGAGAAGAAGTACAGGCCGCCCAGCGGCATGAACGCGGGGTCCACCGCGATCGACCGCGCCGGCACGAGGGACTGCTCGGTCGCGCCGAACGGCTCCCCGTCCTCGGGGAGAGGGGCGAGCTCGAAGAACACGTAGCGCGGGTTCGCCGCCAGGATCCAGCTCTCGGCGTCGGGGTTCTTGCGCAGGTACTCGCGCAGCTTGTCGTGCGTGATCTCGTCGCGCGCGAACACGCCCGCCTTCACGAGGGTCAGGCCGACCGAGTTGTAGGCCTTGCCGTTCGTCGCGGCGTACTTGAGCAGTCTTTCCTTCCCGTCGGGGAACTTGAGGATCGCCGAGCCCTGGATGTGCAGGTCGAGGGCATCGAAGCGGTCCTTCAGCCAGGCGATCTCGAGGCCCTTGCCCGCCAGCGCCTTGCGGCGGTCGATGTCGCCGCGCGTGTAGTACGGCACGACCGCTCCGTCCGGGGTCAGCCGGCCCAGGAGCGAAGTCTCGCCGTTCGCCTTGCCGAACGCGGCGAGGTCCACCTCGACCATGTCCTTCGGGCGGCGATACAAGGGATACGGGTAGGCCGCCGTCTTCTTGAGGCTCGCGCGCAGCAGCGGCTGGTAATAGGAGGAGAACACGACGCGGCCCGTCCCGTCGAGCCCGGCGGACTGGAACACGTCGAAGCCCTCGCGGACCTTCTCGTCGAACTCGTCGGCGGTCTTCGCCTTCTGCGCGAGCTCGATGATCGCCCTGGCGCTTTCGACGAGCTGCGCGGGGCCGTAGTCGCGGTCGGCGACGCGGATCGTCTTGGCCGGGGGCAAGGTCTCGAGGTACTCGATCGCCTTGCGCGCGGCCTTGACGAGGCCGGCCTTCGACTTGAACGACTCCTCGAAGCGCGGGTAGTCCTCCTCGGCGACGAGCCTCAGCGCGGGGCCGGCGAACGCCGGCGTCGAGACCGCGACGGCCGGCGGCTGCGCCGAGGCGGGGGACAAAAGCAGGAGCAAGATCGCGCTGATCACGGGGTCATTCTATCAAACCGGGAAAGCCCGAGAATCGCGCGTCGAAAATCGGGACTTTGTGCCTATAATGTCCCCAGGTCCTTCGGCGCAAGGAGAGGCGGATGAGACGACCGACCGGTTTCGCGATCCTCATGCTGTTGGCGGCCCTTCCCGCCGCCGCCTTGAACTGGGATCAGGGCGACCCCGCCGCCCATTGGCGCGCCGCCCTCTCCGCGCCGCCCGCGACTCCCGCCGCGGTCCCCGTCCGCCTTCCGTCGGGCGGAGGCGTCGCCGGACGGTTCGACTCGTACGTCCTCGCCTTGCAGTGGTCCGCCGCGTTCTGCGAGACCCGGCCCAATCTCCCGGAGTGCGGCGACCGGGACCCGGACCGCTTCTCCGCGAAGCACCTCACCTTGCACGGCCTCTGGCCCGAGGTCGCCGGCGACTCGTCGCACTCCTACGGCTACTGCGGCGTCGACGACGCGACCCGGGCGCTCGACCGCGCGGCCACCTGGTGCCGCATGCCCGCGCTGGGCCTGACGAGCCGGACGACGACCCGTCTGACCCAGGTCATGCCCGCCGTCGCCTCCTGCCTGCAGAACCACGAGTGGTACAAGCACGGCTCGTGCTCGGGCTTCGCGGCCGAGGAATATTTCACGCGCGCCTCCGACCTCGTCGTCGCGATCGCCGGGACGAGCTTCGGCCGCTTCCTCGAGGCGAACGCGGGAAAGACCGTCACCTCGGCCGCCCTCCTCGCCTCCTTCGAGCGCGACCACGGCGCGGGCAGCGGGAGCAAGGTCAAGCTGACCTGCGTGAAGGCGCGCGGCGCGTCTTTGCTCTCCGACGTGCGCCTGAAGCTGGCGCATCCCCTGCGGCCCGCGAGCGAGCTCGGCAAGATGCTCCTCGCCGGCGGCGAGAAGGGGAACTGCCCGGCGTCCTTCGAGCTCGACTCGCTCTAAGGCAGCCGCGTCTCGGCGCGCCAGCCCAGGTTCTCCTGCTCGGCGACGGTCCAGGCGGGATCGACGAACAGGTTGAAGCGCGGCTTGAAGGCGGGCTCGTTGCCGGGCTTCGTCGCCATCACCGCGTCGGCGAAATCCTTGCCTACGGGGAAAGCCGTCGTGAAGCGGTGCCGCCCGTCCCGATAGACCTCGTAGATCAGCAGGAAGTTGTCCGTGGTCTCCAGGCCCGGCAGGGGCATCAGCGGCGCCAGATAAGTGGACACCACGGCCTTCATCGTCTTGCCGGCCGGCGTCCTCCAGGTCACGCGCTGCTCGACACGGCCCAGCGTCCTTTCGGCCGGCGCGACGGACGTCGCGTGCGCGATCTTGGCCGGGGCTCCGATCAGATGGAGCAAAGTCGAGGTGAGGTTCGAGGCGAACTCCCCCTCGGGCGGAAGCGGGCCGAAGGTCCCCGCGGGCAGGCCGAGCCTCTCGTCGAGGCGCGACTCGATCCAGCGCTTGCCCTTGAGGCCGTACGCGGTCCGCAGCTGGGAGAAGAGGTAGCCGTAGGTGTGCATCACCCCGGCCGGGGCGTGGGCCACGCCGCCGGTGACCTCTCGCCGGATGCCGAGGCCCTTCATCGCCTTCTCCTCGAGGATCTCGGCCTTGGCCAGCTCGTCGAAGATGGTGCAGTCGGTCCAGTAAAGGTCCGAGACGGTCCGCGCGATCTTGAGGTTGCGTCTCAGGCGGGGCAGCGCGTCCTCGAGCCGCTTCGCGTCGTCCCGGTCCATGAGCCGGGCGTGGAGCTTGGCGTAGGCCTCGTAGCCGGGCGCCGCTCCTGCGGGGAGGGCGAGCGATAAAATCAGGAGCGCTTTGATCATGTCCGGATTCTATCAAACGAAAAAATGGGACTTATCCCCAAACTCGGTACGTAACGAGTTTGTGGATAAGTCCGGGAGGGTCAGATCTTGGGTTTGAAGCTACGCACGACAGCTTCGAAGACGGGCAAGGTGGCCTGGTAGCAGTCGGCCGGCGCGTTATGCCAGATCTGGTAGAAGCCCCCTTTGACGGGGATCAGCGCATGGTCCTCTCTCATCATGTACTCGATCTTCTTCGAGTGGAGCTTGCGGTACGGATGCTCGTAATGGAGCAGGATCGCGTCGTTTTCGCCCAATTTCTTGTGTTCGAGTGCGGGCTGCTTATGATCCGGGGCGACTTCCCAAAACGTTTCCGCGTATTTCTGCGCGTCGTTCGTTTTGTCCTCGGGGCTCGTGGGGTACCGGAGGAAATGGATGAAGGCGAGGCGACCCTGACACGACGGCAAGGGGCGGCTGACGAAGGTGATGTTGTCCCCGTCGCGCTTCTCCTCGCGTGCGCCCCAATCCGCGGGCGCCCTGACGCTAAAGGTCCCTTGGGGAGGATCGAAGTCGATCATGTCGAAGCCGGCGGCGACTTCCTTGGTCGGAGTGAGGTTCTCAGGGGCGCTCTTCTTGCAGGCCGAGAAGGCGGCGGCGGCGACGAGAAGAAAAGTCAGCGAGCGGCTCATTTCGGTTCCTTAGCCTTGCGGATATCGTCCAGGAGTTTGGCATTTCCGGACGCTTTCGCGTAGCGCTCCGCCTGATCGAGCAGGACGGACCGTTCGACGGAATTGACGGCGGTCAGCGCCTTCCCGAGGTAGAAAGGCCCGAGCAGCGCCGCACGGTCGCCATTGATGGACCATATCTTCTTGTCGACGGTCTTCATCCTCGCTTCGTGGGAGATCGCGAGCGCATCGAGCTCCTTGGCGCCACGATTCACCGCGAGCATGTCGAGAGCCTTCGCTTTCTGCTCATCCGTCGTGGCGGCCGGCCGCGCTCCGACCATGGACGCGCGGGCCTTCTGCACGTCGCGGATTGACGTGATCTCCAAGGCCCGGGAGGGGGAGGCGAGGTTGATCGAATCGAGCCTGGCCTTCTGCCAGGAGCCAGGCCCGTGAATCATCGAGATGTAGTCCTGGAACTCCTCGTCCATCCTGACCGAAGCCGGATCGTTCTGGATCTTTGAATGGAGGTAGAGGTTCTTGGTCTTGTACGCCTCCTCCTCATATTCGAGCGGCTGGACGTCGGGAAGGTTCCCGCGCACCATCTCGCGGAAAATCGGGTCGCGGCGGTCCTGCCAGGCGTGGGTCAGCTCATGGACGATCACGACGTCGTGGTCCTTCACGACCGCGGCGACGGCCTCCGGGTGGGCTTCGAGGTAGGCCATCAACGCGGCCCGGGTCGGCAAAGAGGCGCGCAGGGCCGACGCCTGGCGCGGAGGCACGGTCCCGACCACGGAGGTCAGGACGCCTTCCCGGTCGAGGACGATGGCGCGGCGGCGATAGTCGTACTGAGCCACGACCCCGCTGTTCTGATCCTCGATCACGATGGGCGGGAGGTCGGGCTTGCCGGCGACGTTGAGGCGGGACAGGACGGTCTTGCCGAAGGGGTCCCGGCCGATCTCGGACTGGGCGGACGCACGGATCTTCTCGCCGACCGAGCGCTCCAAGGCGGTGTAATAAGGGAGGTCCACGCGCGGCCCCGGCGTCCCGGCGGAGACCGGCTGAGCCGCTGCCTCCCGGTCGGCCATGGTCCGTGAACCGTCGAAATAGTCCGCGACGCGGGCCAGGCCGGCGTCGGCCATCGCCTTGACCTTGTTCATGTCGGACCGAGGGTCGAGGATGGCGGCGGCGAGGCCCGAGGGAAGGTCCGCGGCCAAGGTCTCGATCTTGGCCTTGTCCTCGGGCTGGAGCGGCTTCCCGGAGGCGAGCATGAGGTTCACGGTCTCGAGCGCGGCGCGCTGCGCTCCCTGGCGGAGGTCGAGGACCGCCTTGTCGAGGACCGCCTTGGTGACCGGGGCCTTGGTCTTGGGGTCGAGGGCCCGGCCGTCGTCCTCGAGGCGCCAGCCCAAGCTCGTGAGGCCCGCCTTGACCCGGTCGTCCACGCCT